>CP085711.1:300000-507307 GCA_023823795.1 Bacillus sp. F19 | reverse complement strand
GTTAGGTTCCCCCTTATTGTTTTTACTCATAATGGTTTATATAAATATTTGTTTTATAATAAATCGTTTAAATAGCTGTGTGAATTCAGTTTACAATAAATTATATGATTAAGAAAATCCATTCCTCCACAATCTGGCCCGATTGCGGAACAAGAAAAAACCCTGCATTTCAATATAACGGGTTCTGACATCTGTCACATTTTGTGAATTTGTATACGGAATTGTTATTAAATTTGTATAGAAAAAAGCCATGTATAATGATAATTTTTTTGTTTTATTGGTCGAATAAAAAATATAGAAAATACTCATTCTTCACTGGATGAGATTTTGTTTATTGTTCATTAAATGGTATTTAAATGAAAAACAGTGCAATCCATACGAGAATTGCACTGTCTTATCATTACTGTTATAAGCGATTTAGGCAAGCTTTTTTAATGTATGTCGTTTTTCTATGCGCTTCTCAATCATATCCATTGCCTTTTTGTCATTTAAAAGCTCTTTCTTGTTCTGCTCAATAAGCTCTTTCAATGATTTATAAGTATCTTTCCTCATCTAATTTCAACTCGCTTCATGTATTTTTTTCTGAATATTCTTATTATAATAATACACCGAAAGTAACCTATATAAACCTAATACATTTGAACAATGTGTGAAGGTTTTTACATAGTGTGCCTTGCAGAGGTGTATTTTCAAAAAAGGGTCGGTAAGTATTAAAAAACTAAAGCTACTTAAAACCATAAAATTGGTTACATATATATGAAGGCGACTTTATAAGAGCACCCTACCGACAAATGCTAGATGATACTCTCACAGAAGATCCTCCCTGTGGGAAATAGAAATTGGAACGAGATCAGAATACTCCCATAAAAAAAGCTTTGTATCATTTTTTATTATTATCCTAGTGCCAAATGGCCGAGGATTGGGGAACATGCTGCTAAGGGGTAGCGCTAGGAAAATGTTTTCTAATATGATTACCTACCTCCCTTCCTGGTAGGACAATTAGAGCATCTTAAGCAAGCGTAATTTGTCATATAGCAATCAATTATCATGAGTGTATCTGGGTATTGAAATAATTAAACAACGTTCTTATGTTCATCAAACTTTACACATTTATTGATGGGTATTTCACCTTCTGGAATAATAACTGGGACAGGCAAAAAACTGAGGTCTCCGGTAGAAGTAATAATGCGTTTAAACTCGATTCTTCCATTTAGATCAATATGTTCTCCCACTTCATACCTATGCATCTCATCACTTAGAATAGGAATAATAATAATGTTCTCTCCATTTATCATAATTCCTTGATGAACTCTAATAAAAGTGATGTAAGTGGAATGATATAAACCACTACTTTTATATGATCGTTTCTTATAAATTTCTCCTTTTATTCTCAAATACCTCACCTTTTCTGAAGCTGACTTTAGCAAACAAAAAATTATGAAATACTTTTCAGTTGGGGTTCATTTTTAAATCCCTTTCAAGAGTGATACTTCAAGTATTACGCCGCATGAATACCATTTTGGCAACGTACCTTGAGGGACTAATTCTACTTCCAATTCTCCGATTAAAAACTGTCATTCAAAAATATTATTTTCCTTATTGTAATATTAAAGATTTTAGCCACATCAGACCCTCCGAATTTAATAGATATGGCATTATAGGACCAAAAAGGTTTTAACCATTGTACTCACTTTTTACGTTACTAACAGGTAAGTAAGAATAAGAAGTAGTTAAATCCTACACATTTGAGATTTTGTGATTAGGAGTAAAAAAGAAAGGATGGTGTCTTTCCACCCTTTCTTTTTTAGATACATAGATAGACCTCTAGACAATCTATTTTTTGTTTACCATGATTGTTTTCGAGTTTGTATACTCGGCGAGTCCATCAAGAGAGTTTTCAATCCCTATACCAGATTGTTTGTGGCCGCCAAATGGAATACTTGGCGAGAAAACATGTACCTCATTGATCCATACCGTTCCAGTCTCAAGCCTTTCTGCTATAACTTTTGCAAGTGTAAGATTTTTACCCCATATAGATCCCGCAAGTCCGTAGACCGTGCTGTTAGCACGTTCGACGACCTCATCGTAATCACGATATTTTAAAATTGGAAGTACGGGACCAAATGCCTCTTCGGTTACTACTCGGGAATCTTCGGGTGGATTATCCACGATGGTAACGGGAACGAAATAGCCGGGGTGTTTCTCCACTTGCCCACCTAAGGCAATTTTCGCACCAATTTGCTTTGTATCCTCTATAAGTCCAACTACCTTTTCATATTGCATCCGATTTTGTATTGGACCAAGATCACTTTCGGGATCACTTCCATCACCCACCTTTACGGTTTTTGCATACTCAACCAGCTCATGAAGAACCTCATCGTATACGTCCTCATGGACATAAAGTCGCTTACATACTACACAAAATTGTGCACTGTTCTGGAAGGATGCCCAAAACAAATCTTTGGCAATAGCCTTGGGGTCTACATCTGGAAGAACGATGGCCGCATCGTTTCCACCTAGTTCTAACGTAACTCGCTTCAAGTTAGATGCCCCACTTTGCATCACTTTTTTACCGGTCTCCGTTGATCCAGTAAAACTAACTTTACTTATCTCTGGATACTCAGTAATCCATTGACCAAGTTCGTTCCCCCCCGAGACGATGTTCAGTACTCCATTCGGAAGGATCTCACGAGCGATTTCACCTAGCTTAAGCGTACATAAAGGTGTATATGGAGACGGTTTTAATACCACTGTATTACCCGCCATGAGAGCAGGCGCAATCTTCCAAATCGCTAGAAGAACCGGAAAATTCCATGGAGTAATGGCACCCACTACTCCAAGCGGTGTATGGTGTCGTTCAACGATATGCTCTGGTGTTTCTTCGATAACTTCTACATCCAATCGTTGTTTTGCAATCTCTTTGCACCAGTATATGGACCCATTAATTTCCCAATCTGCTCCTGATCGAGGCTTACCCTGCTCAAGAGTTAAGAGATTCATAAATTCATTTTTATGCTTGTTGATTGCGTCTCCTAACCGGCACAAGAAATCGCTACGTTCCTCGATTGTTTTATGCGACCATCCTTGGAAAGCATTTTTTGCTGCTCTAACTGCCGCATCCAAATCCTCTTTCTTCGCATCCGGAGCACTTGCAATCACTTCCTCATTGGCTGGATTGATAACTTTAATCATCCGATCCGAGGTTACGGCCTTCCCATCAATGGTCATCGTGTATGTTTTGTTAAATATATCCATATTTATCGCTTCCAAATTTATGACCCCCATTTGCAAATACTTTTATCACTTATTTAAGGACTCCTTATGTAATCTTCCATGTTGTAAATTCTTTCTTTCTAGTTTCGTATTTCGACCATCTGATAGCTTTACAAATAAAAGTCTTATCGATTCTACTTACCATCATGCTTCATAAACTGAATTAACTGTAATTAATCAACATTCCACTATATGTTTACATTCTTCATTATCTTTTTTACTTTTCATTCCCTTACTGAAAAGTGGCATTTATGAATTACAAGCCTTTTCGATAATACTTATATTTTATTTAGGAGAGTTTTTTTGATTTCCCTCTCAGCAGACCAATTTCCTAAACAGTTACCAATTTCATCTTTCCATAACTATATGCAGTAAATAACATGGCAGTAAAAGAAACAAGGTAAGGTAAGATGATATCATACCCCATTTGGAAGCGATTACATTATTCCCGAACAGCATCATTGAAGCTATAGGAGACATAAAAACCACACCAAACATGACAAGATTTCTCATTTCAAGGTGCGTTTTAACTCTTGTTTATATCCAAGTGATCATGGATTTAATTGTGGATCCATTCCTTATTAGTCTGAAATGGTAACATTAGGATTGCTGCCATTCTCCACTTTCCAAATAGTCAAGTGCATAATCCAGTGCATCCATTGCTTTATCGATGTCTTCGCGACTAACATTCAAAGATGCGCCAATTCTCATTGTATTAGGCATTACTCCACCAATCAGCACTCCTTTTTCTAGCGCTTTTTTCATAATGATTTGTGTTGGGATTTGATTTGGATTCATCCCGTGCGTAAAGTTCCGGTCCAATTTTACGTAAGGAGTCTTAGTCTTGGTATTCACAATATCTACTATCCATAAAAGGCCATATCCGTCGAAATTGCCTATACTTTTATGTTTTTCTTTCAGAAGTTCAAGTTTACTACTTATATACTCGCCGCTATTCTTCGCTTGCTCAACAAAGTTCTCTTCCATCATCACTTCTAAATTTGCACAGACCGCAGCCATCGCAACTGGATGACCAGCATAGGTGGATACTGACTCCCATCGGTGCTTATCCATAAACGCTGCAATTTCCTTACTAACTAAGACAGCGCCAGCAGGGAGTGAGGAACTGGAGAGTCCTTTACCCATAGTGATTATATCTGGCTGTACCTCATAATGCTGATATCCAAACCACTTCCCTGTCCGCCCAAAGCCAGTAAGAACTTCATCATTAATCCAAAGGACACCTAGTTCTTTTGTCATTTTTCGGATCTGTGGAATGTATTCATATGGGGGCATAGCAGAGCCTGCACCTTGCGATACTTCAGTTATCACTGCTGCCACTTGTTCCGGACCATAGTTTTCGATCATACGACGTGTATACTTTACACTCAACAATTCCCCGTTTTCATCTTTTAGGCAGTTGCCGTTCGAATCCTGAAACATGTTAGGGGATGGCGCCATCAAAACAGCACTATTATATGATGAACCGGGTATTTGTGCTGAAAAAGATTCTGAATTTTCCCCAACTAAACCACTTCGATATGACCTTAATCGAGTAACAGTTGCAGCTCCACCAGTCCAACCATGATAATCGTGTTCTCGTGTAACCACTAGTGGGCGATTTGTATATAACCTCGCTATGTTCAGTGCCGTTTCCACTGCTTCACTTCCTGTTGATACGAACCTTACTTTTCCTGGCCAGTCTTCATCACCTAAAATATCCTCAATAATTATCTTTGCTGCTTTGGCTTTATAATCAGTTGCATAAGTATCCCATACAAAACCATATCGGTCTAAAGCCTCCTTGATCGCAGCATTAACTTTTGGATTTTTCTGACCTAAATTGACACAATAAAGTTGATTGAAGAAATCTAATAATCTTGTGCCATCAGGCATAATCAAGTAGTCACCTTCTGTTGATTCAATCGGTACTGGTTGATACTCATTTTGGGTACTAAACGTCCTCATCAGGTATTTACGATCCCATTCTTTAACTTGCTCCCAGTTTATTTTTTGCATTGTTAAATTCATATTTTGATCCCTTCCTTTCCCCTTTGTTGCATTAAGTGTATTATATTCCTAATGATTAATATTGAAAAAATCGGAACATTACAAATTTTTATTTTTTTGTTATAATCTAAAGTTTTAGAAACTTAATTCTATTAATTATTGCCTTTGAAAAATTTTCATTCGCGGCACAAACGAAATGATTGATTAGCTAAAAATATAAAAGTGGGTGATAGAAGAAGAGCATTGTACTATTAGAGAATAGGGAGCAAACTTTTGTCTAAATTTCCAAGGTAAAAAAATATAATAACAACCTGCTCTTAACAATTGTATATCTATAAAAAAGCTCCATAGGTATTCCTAGAGATTTTCAAAGGAACGGAGGAAATTTATGATTAATAAAAACGTACGAAACACATTACAAACTATTCATTATTTTCCCTTTCAACCTGGATTGAAATCCAATACTGATTATTATATAGAGCTAAAACCAATACAGGATTCTGCCCAACTTCCAATCATATTATTCTATCAGTTTAAGATTGATCATCTTAAAGACTGGGTCCCGGCCCTTCCCGACGGATGTATCGAGTTTATTTTTTGCTGTAATCCGAAAAAACCCTCTGCTCATATTTACGGTAGTTTATTGCAAATTAAACAATTACATTTCCAACCCGGATATGAGCACTTTGGGGTTCGCATTTTACCTGAGCATGCAATTAAATTTGTTAATAATGCCATGCCTGATATTATAGATAAGAAACTTCCTCTTTGTAATATCATTTCACTAGAAGATTCAATTGTTGACAGAATAGCAGAACAAAATTCATTTCATAAGAGGATAGAGCTGTTCGAAAAAATTGGAAAATGTATTGAATTTAGAGAGATACCCAAGATTGTTGATTATTCTATAAAAAAAATATATTTATCCAAAGGAAACTTTAATATGAAAGACCTAGTAGAAGATACTGGTTATTCCGATCGATATTTACGAATGAAGTTTGCGGAGATAGTTGGAATTCCACCAAAGCTTTTTAGTCAGATCATTAGATTCCAAAAGGCTTTCTTTCTGCTTACTAATGAACGCACCTCTTTTTCAGATGTGGTGGATGAATTCGGATATTGTGATCAAGCTCATCTTATTAATGATTTTAAAAAGTTTAATCTATTTAAACCTGCCCAATTAAAGAACAATACCATTATTACTAAGTAGAATGATCATTTACCGGATGAATATCTGCTCCAACTAGAGACTTTCCCTACTAGAGCGTTTGAATAAAATATCCAGAAAATTGTGTATTCTCATCTCCAAAAAAAGCAAAATTGGGGGACAAATTTCAAATTGGTTCTTTCCGCCCAAGCTAATATATGCAAGGTGTTTTGAATAAAGGTGCAAAAGTTGCTGGAAGTTAGGAAGGGTCTTGTCTTAAGGGAATGGCTATATCTGAATCCTAGAAAGATCGTGGCAAAGGGTATGTATAATCATGTTCTTGTTCGCGGCAAACGCTCTCTAGGTTAGATTTAAAACTTGCTGTTTCTAAATATCAAAAAAAGCATCCATTGTCTTACCTGAATCTACTTTTCTATCAGTGTTTATTATTTTCTTCATTACTTTTGGGCTCGGAATGTATTCTTTATCATTGCAAAGTTTTGAAACAGTATTACGTGAAACCTTACTATCCTTTGAAAACTCCTAATGACTTTAACAAATGTTCATGAAAAGAACTTTTTTTGTTACGTGCATTTGAAAAACCCGTGAAGTCACTGTGCCCGTTTAATAAAAAAAGGAAAGCAATATCATTCAATCCGTTGATGATTTGCTTTCCCTTTTTAATATCTTCTTATTTCGACAAAATCCGAGGCGTCACTGTGACGAATTCAAAGTCTTAATCAAAATAGAAGCAGCTTCCTCCGTTATGTGCTTCCCTGATTGACCTTCAACTGTTTGACTAGACTTCGAAGTTGTCCATTGTCCAGCTTCCCTTGAAACGATTAGAATATGTACAAACGAAGATTGAAAAACATTCCTTCTAACAAGGTTAACTAAATCTGACATAGGACGACTCCTTTAACAATATTTTCGATACACTAGGTATAAAATCTTTTGCACCCTTTCTATTTCTTGAATATTTCTACAAATTTCGGCATCATACTTATTTTAACTATATATAATCGATCGAGTATGAATATAAGGTAAATTATTTGTTAACGATCCTTTAGAAACCACCTTGTTGCAATATAAGAACATAAAGAATAACCCATTCCTGCCATTTGGAATGGGTTAAGTCTTTTTTTAGGGATATGCCCTATATTCCTATTCGACAAATTTCAGGTCGCTACTGTGACCATTAAGGCATCATAATAAGTGATACAATCCTCCAATATCCATCTCTGAGAGCGCCTGTAATTTCAAGATCGATGTCTTTTCCTGCTGCCCCACCATCGAGTTCAAATGGAAGGCACTTAAACTGCCCAACTTGTAAATCTCCACCAGACTCCACAAGAAGTTTTCCTTCCGAACTTAACATCGTGTTACCCGCAGGATGAAGGACAAGTAGTAGTAGTAGTTCTAATTCAATTTTGGTTTCGTCTATCTCGATCCAAATCGTAGGGACTGCAACCTTAAGGATTAGACATCAACTTGTATTTTTCTAGTTGTCATTTGCTCTAATGCGAATGGGTCTATGTCTATACCAAAACCAGGTTTTTTAGATAATGATATTGAGTTTGTTGTGAATGGCAAGTGGGCAATATCTTTTGAGAACATTAATGGACCAACAAGCTCGTGGCTTTGGATTGATTTTTTCGCTGTTGCAAGGTGCAAACCGGCGGCGGATGCGATGGCTGATTCTACCATAGAACCGACTTGACATGTCATTCCAGCCATTTCAGCCATGTGGACGAGTTGACTTCCTCGATATAGGCCACCACATTTCATTAGCTTAAGATTGATTTTATCTGCAGCCTTTTTTGCGATAACCTCTCGCATTTCTTTTAATCCATGTAATCCTTCGTCAATCATAACAGGAATCTTTGTTTTGCTTCGAACTTCTGCTAAAGCATCGATATCATCTGCTGCTACAGGTTGTTCAATCCAATCGATATCACATTCTTCAATTTTTCGAATTACTGAAAGTGCCTGCGATGAAGTTTGCCATCCTTGATTGGCATCCACCCGAATTGGAAAGCTTTGACCAACCGCCGCCCTAACGGCCTTAATTCGCTCAACATCTTTCCTAACATCTGTCCCAACCTTTAATTTTATGGAGGAATACCCTTCTTCCTTTGCTTTCCTTGCTTGTTTTGCCATTTCATCCGGTTCCAAAATGCTTAATACTTTTGGAACCTCAAGCTGATCATGGTATCTTCCACCTAACAGATCATAAACAGGTACTCCTGCCTTTTTCCCCATTAAATCATAACATGCAATATCAACAGCTGCTTTCACAGTCGGATTTCCATATAAGAGTTGGTCCATTTTCTCATGAATTGCTTCAATCCGAAAAGGATTCTCTCCTTTTACTGCTGGTAATATTAATTGTGATAATGCTACGATGACACCATCAAAGGTTTCACCTGTAACATGTTCATCAGGTGTTGCTTCCCCATACCCTATGATCCCTTCATCCGTATGTAACTCAACAATGACGGATGGCATATTTACATATTTATGGTAGCTAATAATAAACGGCTCAATGAAAGGTAGATGAATACCGTAGATTGTTGCTGATGTTATTCGCATCACACCTACTCCTTTCTAGAAAGTCTAATACTGCTCCTGATATTAGTTTAACTGATGGAACAAACACCGTTTCATCAATATCAAATTTGGGATGGTGATGGCCATATGGAGAGTCATCTTTTCCAACCCCGATAAACGTATACATCCCTGGAATATCATAGGTATAGCAGGAAAAATCTTCACTTCCTAATAAAGGATCTATATCTACAACTCTTTCTTCTTCAAATAATTCCACAGCTTTTTCTTTCATTAAAGAACATAATGCTTCATCATTTACAACAGCCGAATCGCCATAAGAATAGTCAAGTTCATATCTTCCATTATAAGAAAGGCATATTCCAGCTAAAATTTTATCTAGTCTTTCATGGATTTGCTTAGAGATTTTTTTGCTAAATTGACGTACCGTTCCCGATAAATAGGCAGTATCAGGAATAACATTATAGGTGGATCCTGATTTCAATTCGCCAATGCTTACAACAGCTTGATCTAAAGGGTGTAACGACCTGCTTACGATTGTATGAATTTGTGTAATCGCTTGTGCTGCGAGAAGGGTTGGATCAACCGTTTCGTTTGGCATCGACCCATGACCGCCTTTTCCAAATATACGAATTCTAAATTTATCTGCACCCGCCATAACTGGACCACTACGAATACCGATCGTGCCTGTAGGTAGGGGCTGCCAAAGGTGATAACCAAAAATCGCCTCCACTCCCTCTAGTCCATTATTTTTAACAATATCATTTGCACCACCTGGGACTGCTTCTTCAGCATGTTGGAAAATAAAACGGATTGTACCACTCCAACGCTCACGATTTTCCACAAAGAAGTGTACAAGCCCAAGTAAAATTGCCATATGCCCATCATGACCACACGCATGCATCACACCTTTATTCTTTGAAGAAAAAGGTAAGTCTGTTTCTTCTTCAACTTGTAATGCATCCATATCAGCCCGAATCGCAACCATTTTCCCAGACTTAGTTCCTTGCAAATCGACAGCAACATCTTTTCCTGAAAAGGAAAACGGTGTTAGACCTAATAACATCAACTCTCGTTTAATAAATTCCCGTGTTTTTACCTCTTCATGAGAAACTTCTGGATATTGATGAAAATGTCGACGATAGTCAACCATTTTTCTTTCTAATTCAGACCAATCCATTTAACTCTCTCCCTTTACTCTTGCTTGAATTTTTAGTTACATATTATTTTATAAATATGAGTCTAACTCCGTTTTTACTGATAACCAATTAGATGAGCGATTGATACAAAAATTGCACCAAGTGTGTAATGAATTAAAATGAGTGGCCAAATCCATTTTACCCATTTAATCCAGGAAATCCCTGCCAATGCTAACCCAGCCATAAAGTAGCCGGATGTTGGTGTGAATATATTAGAAATACCATCCCCAAATTGGAATGCTAACACTGCGGTTTGTCTTGTAACACCTACTAAATCACCTAGTGGTGCCATAATCGGCATCGTTAAAGCCGCCTGACCACTTCCAGAGGGAACAATATAATTGATTAAACATTGAACCAAGTACATCCCTATTGCTGATAATTGTGATGGCAACGACCCAACTGCACTTGCGAGTGAATACAAAATCGAATCCATTATTTTTCCATCTTGCAATACAACTAGAATGCCATGGGCAACTCCCACAACTAGCGCTCCAAGAACAAGAACCTGGCAGCCTTCAATAAATGATTCAGACATTTGGCTAAACGACATTTTTGAAACTAGACCAATCGCTATACCCATAATGAGGAAAAGACCGGCGATTTCAGTAAGAAACCAACCATATTTACTTACCCCAAAAGCTAATGTAACTAGAGAGAGGAAAAGGACAATAAATGCAGCTTTATGTTGACCCGTAAACTCCACTTTTTCCTGTTTTTCAAGTGAACTAAATATTTGTCTGCTTTCTTGAAAAACAAGACTTTTTTCAGGATTTTCTTTAATTTTTCTTGCATATCGCATAACATACAAAATACTGACACTTAAAAAGATGACAAAAAAGATGATTCGTAAGCCAAGTCCAGAAAATATCGGTAGTTGAGCGATTCCTTGTGCAACTCCAACAGTAAATGGGTTCATAAAAGCAGCAGTAAATCCAGCTGATGTTCCTAATAAAACTACCGCTGCACCAACCATTGAATCAAAACCAAGCATAATAACGAGTGGGACCATAATCGTTATATAAGGAAGCGTTTCTTCTGCAAGACCCAGCATAGCGCCTCCAAGGGCAAAAAACGTCATCAGTACCGGAATGAGAAGTTGTTCTTTTCCTTGAATTTTGCTTGAAATACTGTGAACAGCTCCTTCAATCGCTCCAGTCGCACGCAGAATCCCAAACGAACCCCCGACAATAAAAATGTAAAAAATAATGCTTGCAGAGTTAACCATACCTGTATGAATAGATTGAAAAATATCAAGAAAGGATGCAGCAGAACTTTCAACAGTACTATAGCTGCCATCTACAACCACAGTTCTACCTTGTTCGTTTTCTACACGTTCATATTCACCGGAAGGTACTATATAAGTACTGATAGTCGCAAGGATGATAACAGAAATTAAAATAACAAAAACGTGCGGAACCCTCCATTTTGGATTTTGCACCTTTTGACCACTCGTTTGCACATTAACAGACATTCACATCGCTCCTTTTAATTTAATAGGTTTTAAATCCCTCATAAAATCTCGTCGTAAATATGTCGCTTTTTAAAAAAGTGATAATTTTACTGCTGGATATAACCTTGATAACTGCAAAAAGAATAAAAATACATGAATGCCTTGGGACCTTCCACCTTTTCAACTAGTTTGCCTTAACTTCACCTTCCTCTTCTCAAGTTTTTAGATTTTAGAAAATCCATTACTGCTTTTCGTCGTAAATATGTCGCTTTTCACCAAAAAAAAGGTATTAATTTTCAAACTATTATAAATAATATAAATAATTAATTTATCATTGTCAATGTTCAAAAAAAAATCTAATAAAAAATAGCTCCATTAAATATAAGGAGCTACTTTTTTAAACTACTATTTTAATCGAAATGTATAAATGGCTCTAGGTCTTCCCTGCTGGTGCAGTTGTTCTTCACCAATTTTAATGACTAATTGTTGTTCTATCAGCTTTTTCATTAATCTTTCAGCTGTTCGTCTTGTAACATTAAAGTTTTCGGAGATATCTTCGGCTGTAAACCGATTAACCGGAAGATTGTTTATGAAGTGAAGGAAATGATTGAACTTTGCAACACTTATTCCAGCTTTTTTTGACATCTCTTGAATCCTTTTGTCTTCACTTTTTAGTTGATATTCCTTGCTTGTTTTTTCCCCTAATGGTCCAATAATTCTTTCATCATCAGTGACAATAAAAGCGATGTTTTTACTTTGATGCTTTTCTGCATGAGATAAAGCTATTTTCGCATTACGTTTTGCTTCGTTTGACGTTAGTCCGAATCCAATCCCCATTTTAATCGTAATCAGAGGATGATTATTCATATAGTGATTAAGTGGGTATGTTTGATAGAAGCTTGTAGCCTTCTCCATTGTCCCTCTTGTGCTATAAAAAACAAACAATCCATCCTCAATATATTGAATGGTACCTTCAAATTCGGAATCAAAATGAAGCAATATATCATGGGCCAAAAAATCTTCAACTTCTTCAGCTTCAACTAAAATATAACCAACTGCAACTTGAGACTGCTCTGTTTGATAAAGTTTAGATTTTACAACTGCCTCATGGATTGTGTTCAAAATATTCTTTTTTGGATCAATCATTTTCTGACACTTAATACCTTTTGAAAGAAGTGCATCATAGACAGCATGAATACTAGTTAAGGTTATATCTACTTTTCCTTGCTTGTGAAGCTGCTCATGATAGCAGACAATCTCTTTAGTGGAAAAAGAGGATGAAACCTCATTATTAAGAATAAAAGGATAATCGATTACCCATAAATTTTTCTCGTCAAGCTGAAAATCATGTAAGCATTGCAACAGAATGGAGCGGTCAGGCAAATCAATAGAAATCCTATCAAGTGGAAAGCCTTCAGAATAAAGCAATCTAAATATAGAAATAGATACCATATATTCATCATTTGAGATATAGACGCTGGGCTTTTTATATGTCAATAGTGCAGTTCGCGCAAAGTAATAAGGCAATACTCCAGAAAAAAGTAAAACATCACAATATTTTGCACTCTCAATTTGATCAACCACTTCATTAGGATTTTTATAAATAAATGGAACTATGGAAATCTCAGCTAATTCCTTTGTATACTCTTGCACTTGATCAACAAAAGCCGAGGAGCCAAATAAGGCAATTTGTGTAGTCACAAAAACCCCCCCCATCCCTATTCTACAAAAATCCTTTTTCCTCGAGTCTGTACTTTATTTTAGTTTCTTACAATAAATTCTGATTTCATTTTAATGAAATAGGCAGATTTTCCCACAAAACTGGTATTCAAGGAAAGCCACCCGTTAGCTTATTAAGAAAATATATTTTAAATAAAAGTCTCTGGTTGAGTTCTTCTTTTATTTTCACTTTCAAAAACATAGGCTGGAGCATTTCCTATAACTTTTACACCATCATCACAAAGACAAGTACCTGTCTCTTCAGATAAAGCAATTACAGAAATCTATTCTTCTATAGCTCTCGATGTACAGTTTGGAGAAGGATTTCATTCTTTTCTTTTCTTCCTCCTCAGGATTCAAAGGATAGTTAGATTTCATTCGCAAACAACCTAACCTCTTGAGAATCATTAGAAAACTTAACCATTCGTTCAAATTGCAACCCCAGCTTTTCAAGTAGTTTAGCAGAACTGTGATTGTTTGGAGAAGTTATAGCCACTATGCGATTAAGACCTAAAACGTCTTTTCCATACGCCATTACTGCAGAGGCTGACTCATAGGCATATCCTTTCGCCCAAAACCTGGAAAGAAAGGCAAATCCAATATCCACATCTTCCAAGGCATCCCTTTTTATCAGACCGCAGATCCCAATAGGAATACCTTCCTCTTTCAATTCGGTCAAATACAGACCGAACCCCAAACGATCATACATTTCAACGGGTCCTTTCAAAATATAATTTCGCGCATCTTCGAGGGTTCTCACACCCTTATCCCCGATAAACTGGAACCATGAAGGCTCATTCAAAAGCTCAAGTATAAACTCCGCATCATCAGTTGATATCCAACGAAGTACTAATCGATTTGTTTCAATAACTTTCAAAGTAGATACACCCCTTTTCTAAGGTCTATAAATGAACCAATACAAGTCAGAGTCTGGTCTCTCCTCCCCACGGGCATAGCTGCCAAACTCTCTAGTCGTATGAAGAAATCATGACTCTTCGTTTCATTCTGATGCCAAGTCTGTCCTTTTCTCCCTGGGACACAGACACTGGTATTACCCCATCGCCATCAAGCTGAAAAACTAGAATATCCCCAAAACCAAAAAATGAACTAAATTCTCAAAAATCACTATTGTTATTTAAAATTGTTTGTTTTAGGTGCACTTAAAAATATTAGCTTGACGGTGATGCGTCAGGACCCCTATTAGTCATAATAACCATTATTTCAAAATCACTGCATTTACACAATAAGTTACTCCAGAAAGTGGCCCTTTAATTGAATAACACGAATGGCGTTTTTGAAAATCTTTATGTTAATCCACATTTAAAAATGGAATTTGGTAATAGCTATATTATAATCTTTTGTATATATTGACATATATTATAACAACAAAATAAACATATATAATATTGTATGTTATATAGAAAAAACACCGTTCATTTTTTGAACGGTGCTAATAGTAGTCATTTAATAGCGTTTCATCAGATTCTTTATACAATCTTAGTATCTTGGTTATAATTTACCACTTCTTCATTAAACATGTGCCAATTTAATACTTGAGGAAATCCATATTCTAATAATTCTGCTGAAAACTGAGAGATGATGGGTGGCTTTAATTTTAGCGAATGAAGCTTTTGATAGTTTTGAAAGAATACTTCTTTAGGACAACCCTCAAGTACAATTTTCCCTGCGTCTATGACTAATACTCTACTAGCGTATTGAGCAACTACTTCCATATCATGAGTAATCATGACCACTGTTGCTCCTTTTTCCTTTACCAACTTTTCCATTAAGGTTAAGAGAGCTTTTAAGCTTTGATCATCCTGACCGGTGGTGGGTTCATCCAGCAAGATAATCTTTGGATCTGAAACTAGCATTGTAGCTACAGCTAACCTTTGCCGTTCCCCTCTGCTTAAGGAAAAAGGATGTTCTTTTCTTTTCTTTTGCAGCCCTACAGTATTGATAGCCAGTTCTACTTGTTCACTGATGACATCTTCACTATAGCCCCTATTTTTTAAACCAAATTGGACTTCCTCCTCAACAGTGTTACAAAATAGCTGATTATCAGGATTTTGAAAAACATATCCAATATCTAAAATGATATCTTGGACTTTATAGTTTTTAGTATCCTTGTTATTGATTTCGACTTTACCTTCAGATGGCTTTAATAATCCGATTAGATTCTTCATTAATGTAGATTTGCCGCATCCATTATGCCCTACAATGGCTAAAAGTTCCCCTTTATTAACTTCTACGTTAATATCAAAAAGGATTTGTTTATCTTTCTGATAACTGAAGTTCACATCTTCTATTTTAGCAACGATTTCTTGGTTACTGCTTTTCAAGTTATTTTCATATATTGGCAGAGTCAATTTCTTAGTAACAAGTAAATCTTTAACCCACTCAGAAATTTCTTTTTTTGATATAGGAAAGGAATCGTATTTAAACCCTTTGTGAAACAGAAACTTACCCAGTCGTATATGATCTGGAATACGTATTCCTAACTCATCCAATTCATTAAAATGATTATATAATATTTCGCTCGGATGCCCGTTATATAGTATTTCTCCTTCATCCATAATGATGACTCTGTCAACAAACTCAATAAGATCGTTTAAATCATGTTCTATAATAAGAAATGTCGTATCAATTTCTTCCTTTAATTCTGCTAATATATCCATGACTTCTTGTTTGCTGACTGGATCCAGGTCCGTTGTAGGATCATCAAGAATTAAGATTGATGGTAGCATCGCTAAGTTACTTGCAATTGACACCTTTTGTTTTTGCCCACCGGATAAAGAGAACGTTATTTGCTTTTTAATATCTTCTAATCTAAGCTTTTGCAGCCCATAGTGTACCCGTTCTTTTATTACTTCTTGAGTATATCCTTGGCATTCTACCCCAAAGGCAATTTCATCTTCCACTCTTATTGAAAAAATTTGGTCTTCAGGGTTTTGAAAAACCATTCCTATTTCTGAGGCAAGAGAATGCATAGGCACACTTTGTGTATTCTTTCCGTTGATGATTACTTCTCCATCTAATTTACCCTCAGCGAGATGAGGAATGATACCGTTTAAGCATTTAGCCAAAGTTGTCTTGCCACTTCCGCTTGTACCAGTAATGAGGACAAACTCGCCCTTCTGGATCTCTAAGTCTATATTATTCAATGTATTAATTTCTACCCCGGGGTATGAATAACTTAGGCCTTTCACCTCAATAATATTATTGCTCATATTCTCACTCCTTTTTGTGAGGTTTTTGACGGAAACTTTACTATAAGACGACTGAATTATCTGCACCTAACCCCAAAACAAATCTTACATATAAAGCAACAATTAAGAAAATAATCGTTAAAATGGTAATAAACGTATCGATATTTGAGAATTTCATATCCTGATAGTATTCTTTCCATGCCATTTTACTGAACCCCTTACTTTCAACGGCAAGACCCATTGTTCTGCTTCTTCTCAAAGAGTTAATTAATAAGGGAAAAACAGCCAATCTGAAACTGTTCCAACTTCCTCTTATCCCCTTCTTATTTACTCCTCTAATTGTTTGGGCATTTGATATATTGGTTAATTCCTCGAACACTAGAGGGAAAAATCGCAGGGTACCCAAAAACATAAATGCAACACTGATAGGTACCTTCATTTTCATTAATCCTTTTGCCAATAGAGCGGGGTCTGTTGTTAAAATTAAAATGATCGTCATAAAACAAGGAATGGCAATCCTATAACCAAGGATCAGGCCGGAATATAGGCCAATATCGGTTGCTTGAAGTGAGCCAATTGAAAAAAGGATGTTAGCATTTGGTTGGTTGTAGTTATAAAAAGTGGCAAAAACAATCGCAGACATTGCAAGTATTACGATCGTTACGAGCAATGGAAGGATTGGCTTAATCTTAATCTTCGCTGCAAACCATAACGGCAACCCCAACATTAGAATGGAAGTTAAATAAACTGGATTCATGAATAAGAGTGGAATAATTACAAAACTCAATATTAAAAGTAATTTAGCTCTTGGGTCCAATTTATGGACCCACGTATTTTCATCCAAGTTGGAAACAAAATCAATTGCAGCCACTGCTTACACCTCCATGTAAATTACTAGACTATCAACCTAATAGACCTTTTAACTTAAGCCCAAGTTTCCTTGCAATAGCAGCTCCAATTATCATACCTATAATAGAAATGGCGAATACGATTGCAATCATATTAAACGGAACTGGAATCTGATAAACACTAATAATACTCCACCAAACAAAAGCCTCGTATACCATGTTATATAGAACAGCTGCAACGATTAAATCTTTTGTACTGGAATAAACCTCGTCAGCATTTGCAAAAGCTTTTCTTCTCATATTTAAATAGATTTCAGGTAACAATGGAGCAATTACAACCAAGACCCAATATACAGGTATTTCTCCTTGGATAAAAAAGTTGATAGCGCACCAGGCAGCAGTAAAGTAGACAGAAGCATACGGCCTCCTTACAATCACCCAACACAGGACTAGACAGAAAGCACAAAATAGATAAACAAAAGTATGATTAAAGGGAAAGACAACTCCTGCAAATTTAAAGAAATACCATAGTACTCGATACAAGACAGCAAATACGACAATTGTAATTAAATCAACCGCAGTTACCTTCTTCTTAAGTACAGCAATTTTATTTCCAGTCGCTAACTCAGTCATTATATTGCCTCCCACTTTATATTAAATTTTGTATTACTAGATTTGTTGTGTTAGCCCTCCAGCACTTAAGATTTCCTCTTTCGCCCAATCTTTAAAATTAACTCCTTCTTCTCTATAATCCGTATTCATGAATAAAGAAGCTGTGTTTATGATTGAATCTGTATAAGGAGTTTCAATTCCTACTTTTTTTCCTAATTCCGATATAGGAACAAGTCCAAATGGGATATCCTCTGTGATGTACCGATGATTTAGAGTGGTAGGTGCGGTTCCAACTGGGAACAGCCCTGGTAGCGCCTCATAAAGGCTTGAATAATCAGCTCCATAGAATTCATTCAAGATAGTTAGAATGTCTTGTGTTTCAACTTGTAACAAGTTTGCTAACATTATTCTTTCATGATCAAGTTTTTCAATATAGGAAACGGTTAGGGGTGAAACACCCTGACCATAAAATTGGAATTCCTCAGATGAATCGATTCTGCTTGCGTTGAAAAGTGTAATTGGAGTATGGATAACAACGTTTGAATTGTTTAATGATGTCTCAAATATATTCTTAGCTGTTATTAACTGTGGGAAGGTTTCTAAAAACTTGTTTGAGATGGAAGCATTCTTTGAAGTAGGAATGGAACTGATGAGAACATTTTTCTTAATTTTATTGATGAAGACGGATCCTGCATTATCTGCTTTACTAACAAAAGGCATCGCACTAGTTTCTGCAACTGTAATATTCTTCTCTTCTAAAAGATCTCCGAGAATCTCCTTACATTCCATTGCTCCCCAATAACCTGGAAATATAGCTATTGTTTGGTTTTCTTTCAAAAGAGGTTTCAGTTTACTAAAGACTTGTTTATGTCCGAAAGATGTAGTGGTGATAATGACGAATTCTGCATCTTCGATGACCTCTTCCATAAGAGAAGACGCTTCTATACTCAGCTTTGCAGAATACATCCCTTTCAGCTCTAATCCTTGATACGAAATTTTTTTTGCTTTTAATGGGTCTCGACTATATAATTTTACCTTCTCCCCTTTTAAGGAGAGGTAGCTTGCAATCGCTTGGCCTGTATTACCTGCCCCAATCACCGCAAATGTCATATTATCCCCCTTATTCACTTGTAATAAATATTGGAATCCTTTGAATAATAAATGCTTAATTGCTTTTAATATTAATTGGATTCGATTTGCAAAGTTTCCTCATATTGCATTACTGCTAGGACAGCCTGATTCATCGAATCTAACACATGATTTTTCATAGTTGTTTCAGCATTTTTCTTATCTTTTTTAATTATGAAATCGAGAATTACTTCATGTTCATCAGAGGTTTTTTTTGTGTCAATAAAATGCGCTAAGCGTCTGTATCGTGTGATATGATCGTTAAGTTGAAATAGTATTTTTACTACCGTTTTGTTTTGACTTAGATTATAAAGGTAAGTATGAAATTGAGTTCCAAAATTACTGACATCCTCATGGTTTCCTTCCCCTGAAGTCTCTTTAACCATCCGAACCAAATAAGATAAATTTTTAATATCCTGATCCGATATATTATCAACAGCTTCTGACACTACAATTCCTTCTAACATGCTACGAACTAAAAATAGCTCTTTTACTTCTTCAACAGACACTGGTGCAACTTTCAAACGCCCATTCGGCTGACGAACGACTAATTCCTCTAGTTCTAACCTTTGAAGAGCCTCCCTCAGAGGTGTTCGACTAATCTCCAATTCATTAGATAATTCATCTTCAACGATTTGTTTCCCTGGCTTATATTTACAATTGATAATTCTTTGCTTGACCTCTGTATAGGCGAAGTCTTTAGCCGAAACTCTCATTAATGGAATATCTCGTTGGGCCCTCAACAATTTTCACCTCCTATAAAATGCATCCAAATATAATTGTATACAAATATATTGTATTTAATTTCGAGGTGAATGTAAAGAATAATCAAAATATTTTGTATATTATTAAGGAGTACCGAAATAATATAACCGATATTCTACTCTAAAGTTATCGATTCAGGTTTTTATTAATTTTGGAATCTATTTGAAATCACGTAATAAATTAAGTGTTAAACTGTCACGTTTACAGTATAAAAAAGCATCTCCTCTTATTGAAGAAATGCACCCGTTGGTAAAAGAATTGATTTAATTTCAAGGTATAACAGCTCTACATTGTTTATTATTTGGAAAAATTACCGGTTTGTTAAGAGAAAAAGAGCTGCATTTAACATCTCAAAATTTTTTACTTTGATACCATATAACCCTGCTCTTCAATGTCTTCCTTAATCAAGCGTCTAAAAAAGGTTTGATATCTCCAAGTTAGGAATATCGCCCGTATAAGTATGTCTATTGCAATGGCGATCCATATCCCTGCAATCCCCATGTTAAAATAGATTCCTAAAATATAGATTCCTAAAATCCTAATTAACCACATCCCAATAGCCGTACTGTACATCGGACTCTTTGTATCACCAGCCCCCTGCAAGGCGCCTGCTAAAACGAGTCCAATCGCCAAGGCAGGTTGGGCAAATGCATCAATTCGCAAAGCAATGGTAACCATTCTAATCGCTTCAACATCAGCCGTAAACCAGGTTGCCATCCAAGGTGCGGTGAAAAACATGATTAGCCCAATAAAACTCATGAATATGACTGCTATTCCCGTTGTAAGTATGCCATAATGATAAGCTTCTTTCAGTTTCCCAGCCCCAAAATGCTGGCCGACAAGCGTTGTAGCTGCGATTGCCAAACCATAACCAGGCATATAAGAAAACGTTTCAATATTCCCTGCAATGGTATGAGCAGCGAAAGTCTCCGTTCCGATATAAACGATTAATCCAAAATAAAGGACCTGACCAAGCCTCATGATTAGACGTTCAATAGCTGCTGGTGTCGATAAATTAATAATGGATGAATACTGTGACTCTGCATCGCTTGAATCAAATAGTGAAAAGGATACAGGTGATTTTTTAATGTAGTAATAAAGCGTAAATGTACCAAGTATCCTTACAACCACGGTAGCCCAAGCCGCACCTGCAACTCCCCAGCCCATCCAACTTCCCAATCCGAAGATGAGTATATAATCGAGAGCAATGTGTAAGGCATTCATCCACAAAGCAACATTCATCGGTCTTCTAGTATCGCCAGCCGATCGTAAAATACTTCCCAAAATAATCATCAAGGAAATGAAAACCGAAGGGATTCCAACAATTCGCAAATAAACAGCGCCTTCTGCAATGACTTGAGATTCCGCCCCCATAAGCTGAAGTAATGATTCCGATAAAAGTAAGGTGATCAATCCAAAAATCATTCCTATGATAATAGCTAAAATAGTGGATTGTTTTGCTACAGTCTTTGCCTTACTCATGTTACCAGCTCCTATGTTACGGGCAATCAGGGATGAAGCACCAACCCCAATGGCCATGAAGATAGCCATGTAGACTGCCAATACGGCATTTGCAATCCCTACGGCCGTGACCTCCACTAGACCTAATCTAGCCACAAAAAGAGTATCGACAAAGCCTACCACTGTTTGTAAGATATTCTCGATCATCGCTGGAATAGCTAATAAAAGAATCGTTGTTAGCTTCTCCTTTGTTGTGCAACCTTCCAAAAGTCTTTCTGCGGACATGAACATCCCTTCCTATCGGATAAAATTGTTTAGAGCTTTTTTTAAATCCTCGAGGACTTTTTCTTCATCGCCACTATGAACAGCATTAACGAGACACCCTTCCATATGATCAGAGAAAATAACCTTTGCTGTATTGTCCAATGCTTTCCTTACTGCTGCGATCTGAAGCAAAATATCAGGACAATCTCTACCGTCTTTTGCCATTTCCTTTATGGACCGTACATGACCTTCTATTCTTGCAAGACGATTGATGACTTGTTTTCGATGTTTATGTTCATGATTGTGTTGGTGTGTGTGATCACTCATATTAATTCTCCTCCTTATATATATAATATCCCCCTAGGGAGGATATTATCAATAAATTTTAAAAATTCAGAAATTAAATAAGGAATGCCGATAATCTTTAATTATCGGCATTCCTATTAGTCCTTTGTTCATACAGATAGGTAAGGGTATCTATTGATCAAGGTTTTAATGTCACCTTTTTTTCATCAGGTGTTCCATCGGGCTTTTCGTCAGGTTTGTTATCCCCACCATTGGAACCTCTTCCATTCTCAATTCAGTATGTCAAGGTCAATCTTGGTATATAATTTGGATCAGCCTGACGACTCGTTCCATATCTTACAAAAGTATCTCCAGAAGAACTAACATTAGAAAAGATTCTTAGACTCAATTTACCATCTGAATCATATGCTTTTTTTACATATTCGCTTATATCAATCATCAGCCCGTTTTTATTTGGAGTCCATGTTTCTATTATTACCCCAGTTTTTTGGGGCTTGTTATTAAATGTAAGATTTTCTTGAGACCATGAATTATCGTCTACCAATTCAATAGAATTTGTTATATTTTTAGATTCTACTAAGCTTCCTACTTCTACAACAGGAAGGTAAAGCATTGCTGATTTCGGGTAACTTTTCATTTCAGATAAATCAAATTTTAGATAACCTTCTCGGGAATAAGAGGAAGTTTCTCCTCCATCATTTTTCACTTCCATTATGTCTGTTGGATAATAGGAAGTGTTACCGTAACTCCCGCCGCGAACAAATGTACTTTCGCTTGCAAAAACATATTCCTGATTTTCGGGTAAATCTTTATGTGGAAATTCTACAGGCTTGTTAGAAAATTTCACACCTACTTTTTCATTTAACCAAAGCGTCATATAAGCAGAACCCATTCTTGTTGATATTGCTTCCTCTCTTCCTAAATAGGAATTTTCACTCGGTTCATATGTGTGACCATCTTCATGGCGGTCTTGTTGTCCTAAAACTTTATTCGCATGCAATTCTGCCCATTTTTTCGCATCATTACCGTATCCATATACGTAAGCAGAAATATCAATATTGGCAAATGTATCAAATATTCCCGTGCCCCAGTCCGTACCTTGAGGATAATATAATTCGCTAGAATCTTTTACATACATTGTTCCACCCGGTGCAACATACGGTGGAGATGTAAAGGTTGTTTCAGTTAATCCACTATAAAGATTGTCCAAATTGTATTTTGCAGCTAGTGGAAGTTTTTCGCCAACTAGGCTATTAACAATCGAGCTGTTTACACCGGTTGCCGCTGCATTATAGACTGGGTGGATCAGATTATGATTGATAACTGTTCCATCGCTATTGACATTATATCCATAAACCCAATCTTTTGCTTTTCTTCCATGTATGATTTCATCACTTTCATTCATCTCTGGAGTAGAGAAGGAAGCTAACTGATATTCGATCATGCGGTAATACCACGCATCTGCATGTTCATGCCGTGGTAACATATGAGAAGCCAGATTCAATAATTCGGAGTTCCAACTATCTTCTTCAATTTTTGAATCTCCTGGGTATAATTCTTTTCCGTTTGTAAGTTTCCAATAATCAGGATTTTTATTGATGAAACGATCTGCTTCATAAGTAATCATGTTTAGTATCAATTTTTTTTGTTCCTCATTCAAATCGTCCCAAAATAGCCATGCTGCGTACCCTGCATAATATGCCCAATGAGCTGCCTGCCAATCATCTCCCCAAGCCTTATAATTACCGCCATTGGATTTATGGGCATACGCAACAGAAGTTGATAATTTGATTACGTAATTTTTTGCGTCTTCTACACTTACTCCAGTATAACTTTCATCATAAGCACCTGTTTTAAGTGAAACAGCCAGCCCAAATGCCTGACCTGCTGGAAAACGATAAATATATTCATTGACGTTTGAACCAGCAGCCTTGTAAAGATTGTAATACTCCTGGTCTTCTTGCGTATCAAGATGTTTTTTATCTTTATACCATACGTTTAAAGCGTATTTATTCGCATTTAAAAGTGTTTTTTTCACTGTCAACATCAAATCATCTTCTTGAATTTTCTTCTTAAATTTATCAAAATTAATAGTTGCCACATAGTCATTATTGTATTTATCTTCTGCTTTTACATTAAGAGTCTTTGAAGGAATGAAAAAACATTGCAATAACATAACAGTACTTAAAAGCAAAACCATTATCTTTTTCATAAATTTCTCTCCTTTTGTACATAAGTTTTTCAATGATGTTAAAGTTAGCATTCAATAACCGTCAAGTCCGCTATTTAGTGGCTTCTAATAAATTTAATGCACAACCACTTTGCTATACAAAAATCTTACACCCCCTTTAAAAGAAATAATGTAAACTGACTTATTTTGAATACGCTAGGCCAATGATTTGATAATTTTATAGTTTATTTTTATATCGTTGAAGTAATAGAAATAAGTTTAGTTGTCGATTTCCTCAATGTTCTCTTTACTACATAGCGCTGTTTAATATTGTAGAATAATGCATCCCTATTTAAAGATCTATTGCTATTTATTTGCGGATTTTTTCTATCTCATCTGCTATGAATTGTACTTCCGTTCCGACAATAACTTGAATGCTATGTTTTCCAACAATATTAATTCCCGGTACACCCGTATTTTTAATCTTTTTCTGATCTACCGCATCCATATCTTTCACTTCAATTCTTAAGCGAGTCACGCAGTTGTCAACAGACGTTACATTGGCGTCTCCGCCTAGGCCATCATAGATCTTGGCAGCCATTACTGCAAATTTAGAGCCTTCTGCGGGAGATTGATCACTGCTTGCTGTACCTTCTTCAAGCATTTCATCTGTATCTTCTTCTCTTCCAGGCGTTGCCAAATTGAATTTTATAATTAAGAATCTGAATAATACATAATAAATGACCGCTACCACAAGTCCTTGCAGAAGCAACATATAAGGCTGATTAGCTAACGGTAATCTTGAACTTAATACAAAGTCAACAAATCCTGCACTAAAACCAAATCCTGCTGTCCAATGGAAAAATGCTGCAACAGCTAATGAAAGACCTGTTAAGGCTGCATGAACCACATAAAGTGCCGGAGCTAAAAACATGAATGAAAATTCAAGCGGTTCTGTTACCCCAGTAAAGAATGAAGCAAAACCTGCCGCTAACATCAGCGATGCCGCCTGTTTTTTTCTTTTCGTTTTTGCAGTATGATACATTGCTAACGCTGCAGCTGGTAATCCAAACATCATAATTGGGAAGAATCCAGCTTGATACATTCCTGTAATTCCCTTTGTTCCAGTTCCTGCCCAGAAATTACCAATATCGTTAATTCCAGCGACATCAAACCAGAACACTGAGTTTAAAGCATGATGTAACCCGGTAGGAATTAAAATTCTATTGAAGAAACCATATAATCCTGCCCCAATAAACCCTAACTTACTGATCCATGTTCCAAAATCTACTAATCCATTAAAGATTACAGGCCATGCGAAGAACAATACTACTGAAACCAGCAACATAGAAACAGCTGTCATGATTGGAACTAAACGTTTTCCACTAAAGAAAGATAATGCAGCCGGCAATTGTACATGACTAAAACGATTGTACATAATGGATGCTACGATCCCTGAAAGAATCCCAACAAATTGATTTCCGATTTTTGCAAAAGCCGCGTTGACATTTTCCGGGTCAACCCCTTGAAGCATCGCTACTGAGTTTGTTGAAAGCAGCGTTGTGATAACCAAGTAAGCCACCAAACCACTCATAGCGGCAGAACCATCTTTTTCTTTTGACATTCCAAGTGCTACTCCAACTGCAAAAAGAATCGCCATATTGTCAATAATAGAAGATCCGGCTTTAATTAAAAATGCTGCGATCGGATTCCCTGCTCCCCAGCCTGCAGGATCGATCCAATAACCGATTCCCATCAGAATCGCCGCAGCCGGTAATACTGCTACAGGTAACATCAAAGAGCGACCAATTCTTTGTAAATATTTCATCATTTTTAAAATTCCTCCTATCAAAAATTATGGGATTACCAATATTTTTAGAAAAAAACAGTACACTGTTTTTTTGTTAATTAAACATTTGTCGAAAATTTTACTTAAGTAAGGAATTTCTCACTTTATTTTAACCCGCACAATCTTGGTTTTATCTCCATTTACTTATTCAAAATTCTATGGATTGGTGACAAAAAAACAAATATTATTGCTTAGATAATCATTACTAATAACGTTATAGGGTTAATAGTAGGAACCAATCTCTTTCCACCAAAACCAGTCAGTCTGGAAGTTTAATCTGAAAAATGATGATATAATACCAAATATAATTCCTTACAAACATTCATATTGACCGCTTCATAATAGCTACGGTTCAGTTTGTTAATACTAAAAACCTGCAGCGCTACTTCCGATTGATAAACTCCAACAGGTAGACTAATAGCAAATTAATTAAATAGCTATGTTAAATAAAATCGCGTTCCCTGAATTAGTAATAAACTTAATGTCTAATAAATTGGACCGGCCAATTCGAAGTAAGATCGCTGCTACTGGCAATTACAGCAATAGAAAGAAAGTGCCTTACCTATTTTTATGAAAAAATCCTAACATCTCTATCCCTCCTAATGGTTTTATATATATTGAAAAAGCAAATGCTTTTTTCAATATATATAAAACTTTAATTCTTCTCTTCTATACTCCATCGTTGCTTTAATCTTTCTATATGGAGAGATATGTATCCAAGTTCATATTCAGGAAGTTCCATTTCATAAGTGTTTTTTAAAACTTGAACTACTTCCTTAGAGCATTGATAGGAAATTGGAAACTTCTTTTTAATCATTTCTAGCATTTCCTCATCCAGAGAATGGAGTTCAAAATGTTTTACTCTAGAGATGGAATAACGAAGATGTGTAATTAATCGTTGATAAGAAATATCATCATGATCTATCTTAATAGCCAAATATTCAGTAATGGTTTGGATAAGATCACTGATAATAGCTGTCTGTCTTACTATTTCCTTCATATCTCCACTTTTTGGTTTAGCTGTATGGATATAAAGTGCAATATAGCCAGCTTCATCTATTGGCATTTCAATTTGAAACCTCTCTGCAATATGCTGAATTGCCCACATACCAATTTCAAATTCAATTTTATAGAGTACTTTAATTTCTTGAATAAGCTTATTCTGTAAATGAATTCCTTCTCGTACTCTTTCAATCGCAAAGGACAAATGGTCTGTAAGAATAATATGGATATGGTCACGTAATTTCACACCTAACTTTTCTTCTGCATAGGAAATGATTTCTTCTGATATTTCGAAATGTTTTTCAGGAATTCTCAATATAAGCTGCTGTAACTTATCCGTCTCCTCCATAACAAAAAGCTTTTCAACTTCTTGTGTTCTGACAATATCATTTCTTCGCTTGTTAAAGGCAATGCCTGTGCCGATGGCTATTTTCTCGGTTTGACCGTCTTCAACCACTACCGCATTATTATTCAAAATTTTTTTGATTTTCACTTAAATGCCCCTCCTCATCTCCATGGTACAAGAAAGTTTTACTTTTTCGTCACCTTCATAACAACCGTTTCACCTATTATTGCAACTTTATTCATTGACATTTCATATTTGTGAGTATTCTTTTGACTGTTTGTAATAACCATAATCGACATATCACTTTTTGCATGTTCTTTAATATGCTGTAAATTATATGTCAGTAATAACTGCCCGACAGTTATAGAATCTCCAACATTTACCTTTAAATCAAATCCCTCACCTTTTAGAGCAACTGTTTCAAGACCAACATGAATCAATATTTCAGATCCACCATCAGCTAATATTCCAATAGCATGCTTTGTAGGAGCTACTTGTATAACCTTTCCATCCACTGGAGATGCTACATTTCCATCAATCGGAATAATAGCCATTCCTTCCCCCATCATTTTTTGACTAAAAACAGGATCTGGCACTCCTTCTATGGAAAGAATTTCTCCATTTATTGGTGCGAAAATAAGCTGTGATGTTTTTGGATTTTTCTTAATTAATTTTGAAAACATTTTAGAATCTCCTTTTACCTATTTTTAGATCATTTACTAATAAATTCTCTTTAAATTAACGCAAAAAAGGCACGGTGGTATCCAATCAAAAGAATTGAAATTCTTTCAACTGCACCACCCTGCCTGATCGAATCAGTAACATGTGATCAATATGGATTATTAATTATAAAATAACACCAGTTATGAAAAAGCACAATATGTAAGCGCTGTTTTTTCGAAATTTAAAATAATTAACTATTTCAATAATTGTATAACGTTATGAAATATTACCATCTATATTTATTGATGGAACAAAGTAAACATCTACATTTTTGAAATTCCTTAACTTCACATATTTCAGTTAGAAATGAAAAACTAAGATTCCGAGAACCAAAAAGAGGATTTTGATCCTAGATATTAAACTTGATAACACACTAGGGAAAATTCATTAAAAGGAGAAATTGTATGATTGATGGAACCGGGTTACTTCTTATAACTCTTGCTTTATTGTCTACAATAGCAGCTTTTTTTGTATTGGATAAAAATAGTAAGGTATGGATGTTCATCGGAGTCTTTTGTATTGTAATTTTTATTGTGGTGGCAGTTTTTTTGCTAAGAAGTATGTAAGAGCAGATGAACAAGATTATAAATATTTCATAAATAGTTTATACAAATCTAGTAAACATAATCGTAACTAAGAGAAGCTCCCCATCACAACCCCCTTAAGCTGAAGTGAGCCCAAAAAGTTAGACACTTTATTATTAGGCAACGGGTAGGGCATGAGTTCGG
Source organism: Bacillus sp. F19 (assembly GCA_023823795.1). Taxonomy (NCBI): domain Bacteria; kingdom Bacillati; phylum Bacillota; class Bacilli; order Caryophanales; family Bacillaceae; genus Bacillus; species Bacillus sp. F19. The sequence goes on along the minus strand of CP085711.1, from coordinate 478,527 downwards.
TATTCAACCGGACTCATGCCTTTTAGTTTTTCTTTAATCCGCTCATGATTGTTTCGCAACAGTCTTTGCCTTACTCATGTTACCAGCTCCTATATTACGGGCAATCAGGGATGAAGCACCAACCCCGATGTCCATGAAGACAGCCATGTAGACTGCTAATACGACATTTGCAATCCCTACGGCCGTCACCCACTAGACAGCATTAACGAGACACCCTTCCATATGATCAAAGAAAATAACCTTTGCTGAATAGTCCTTTCTTATACAACGCAAGCAATATTATTTTATGTATTAACATTATCATTATCATATATGTCAAAATATACATTGATTTAAAATAGTTTTCTAAGTTATCGTTTATAACTAATGTTATTGTTATAGATAGTCTATATATTAAAATATATGTCCGCATATATATTAACATTATAAACAACAATAATGATAAATCACTGTATGATACCAAAAACAAATTTATGTTATATAACATTTTCATAAATATTAACGTTTTTATCATATACAACAACATATATGTTGCTACTGTAATTAATTTATAAAATGTTATTGACTATATATCTATCAACAATTTATTGATACATTTTGTTTCTAATAATAACTTAACAATATATGCATATTATGTATTAACATATATATTAACATATATTTAGTGTAATAAAAAAATTGCATTATTATGTAAAAAAACTTCAGTTAATAAGATTAGTAAAGGAAGCCTTAAATTCAATATATTTATATGTGCTAATATATAAAATGACATATACAACAACATATGTTTTAATATAATTATATATTTAGAAACAACAATTTCAGATGTATTATTAGAATAAGAAAAAGAGGTGTTAATGTTGGCAGCAAAAATAGTAACATTCGGTATAAGTAAGGGTGGCTGTTCAAAGTCTACCAGCAGTGGAATTACTTCCTATCTATTAAGTAAGGAAGATAAAGTTTTAGCCATTGATATGGACGGGCAAGGAAACTTAACCAGCTTTTTAACTGGCGAATATGATATATGCAATGTCTTCGAGGAGAAAACCATTCTTGAGGCCATCTTAGAAGAAGATGCACGTTCTTATATCATTAAGATCCAAGAGAATTTAGATTTAATACCATCAAATGATTTCTTGGCAACATTACCACGAAGAATGTTTGAAAAAGGGTTAAAATTAGATGCCCTACAAAAAGCTCTTCAGCCTGTCATGGAGGATTATGATTGGATAATTATCGATACACCTCCAGCGTTATCTGAGCAGACAGTCATGCCATTAAGTACATATTCAGAAGCTGGAAGTTATGCTGTAGTCATGTTTGATGGATCGATGTTTGCATATTATGCCATTCCTAAATTCTTAGAGATTATTGAAGGTGCAAAAGAGCGATATAATCCAGCATTAAAAACTGCCGGGGTCTTATTTTCTTTAATTGATGCTAGAGCTAAAGAAAATGAAGTAATGGAAGAAGCCATTCAAGAAGATTATCCTGGATTAATGTTTAATTCAATTATAAGAAGAAAAGCATCTACTAGACGATTAGCCATTTCAGGTTTTGATGGAAATTCCGAATTAAAAAATGCATTAGAATACTACATACCATTTGTGAAGGAGCTGAAAGACCGTGTCAACCAAAAACAGCCTCAAAGATAAAATTAAAAAACCAAATGCTACACAAGCTTTTTTTAACTCATATGATACAGAAAAAACAGATGAGAAATCAGACAACAATGTTAATGACAATCTCAATCATGAAAATATAATTAATAATAATGACAAAAATAAAGAAAATAATAATAATAATGTTACTGATAAAGTTAACAACAACACATATGTTAAAAAAGACAACATTGATGTTGTTAATAATAACGTTACTGATATTATTGACATTGACGATAACAACGATGATGATTATCTTCGTGATTTAGTCGCTGGGAAAAAACCATCAAAGAAAAAAGTGAAGAAGGTATTCACCTCTTTTTATATGGATCCGGACTTAGCTGCAGAAGTAGACAAAATCGCAGCAAGAGGGGAAAAAGGAGACAAATCCAAGCTCATCAATGCGGCCATTAGAAAGTTATTGGAAGAATACGGGGTTATCGAAGGAAAATCTTCAAGATAGAACGAATGAATTAGTTTCTCAAAACCCCATTCAAACTAAAGTGAATTTTACTTTTTATCAGATAAAAGATCAATCAGGTTTATCCTGATTGATTTTTTTTAATATAACACTGTGTTAAAGAATAATATTGATCTATTATTCTTTCTTAAACGAACAGTACAGGTGGCTTAACTACTATAAAACATTCGTTAAAAAAACAATTTACTTAAATGATCTTGTAATTATCAATTTGTTACAATACGCTAAACTAAATATATCGTTTAGACATTGTGTACGTTACTTGTTGGAGGTGAGGACTATCGCGACACTTCATTTAATGGTTGGGCTGCCGTGCAGTGGTAAAACTACCCTTGCGCAGAAACTCGAAAAGAAATATTCTGCACTTCGTCTAACTCCTGACATATGGCATATTCGTTTGTTTGGACATGATACGGATGACAAGGATCATAATGCTAGACACGACTTAGTTGAAAGTTTACTTTGGGATGTTGCTGATAGAGTTTTAATTCTTGGTGTAGATGTTATTTTAGACTTTGGATTTTGGGGACGTAGCGAGCGAGATGAATTTCGCTCACGAGCAGCAGAATTAGGAGCTGACTTTAAGATACATTTTTTAGATGCAACTGAAGAGATGCTTTTAGAGCGTCTTGCAGCAAGAAATGCTCAACTTCCTCAAGGTACGTTTCACTTATCTGAGACTAACCTTAAAGAGTACATGCTGCTATTTGAGCCTCCCTCTCAAGAAGAGCTTGAATAATCTCATTTAAGTCTTTGTGTTAAAAAAATCAGCATTAAGCGTTTTAACAGAACCTAAAAGCTAGAGTATCTTTAAAAGCTTTACTGTTGAAATTCATTTTTAATACCATTATCGAATTTGATTTCTCCCTAAATTATCATGAATATTACGCTTCCTCTCTATTGTATTTATTTGAAATACCTTAGTTACCTTAATTCACAATAGATGTTCTTATTGCATCGAAATAGTGCTCCAAACACGGATAAAAGCTACTTTGATAATGCAAGAATAATATTAACGAAATAAAGAGCACTATAGATATATACATCAGTAATTATGATAATAAAACATATGTTTATGATAACAATATTGTCATTGTTAATGATGAATATAATGTAGATATATACATCAGTAATGATGATAATAAAACATATGTTAATAATAGCAATAATGTCATTGTTAATAATGAATATGATGTAGATATATACTAGTAATGATGATAATAAGACATATGTTCATGATAACAATAATGTCATTATTAATGATGAATATAATGTAGATATATACTAGTAATGATGATAATAAAACATATGTTCATGATAACAATATTATCATTATTAATGATGAATATAATGTAGATATATACAGTAATCATAATTATAAAATATATGTTTATGATAACAATATTGTCATTGTTAATGATGAATATAATGTAGATATATACAGTAATCATAATTATAAAATATATGTTTATGATAACAATATTGTCATTGTTAATGATGAATATAATGTAGATATGTACTTATAATTATGATAATAAAACATATGTTTATGATAACAGTATTGTCATTGTTAATGATGAATATAATGCAGATATATATTAGTAATTATGATAATAAAAATATGTTTTTGATAACAATATTGTCATTGTTAATGATGAAATCACTCTAAACATAGGTTAGGATCGAGAAATCCATAAATTTCGTTTTCAGTAACACCAATCGCATTCATATATAAAAAGAAAAATTCAATAAGAGACCCCAGAGAATATGATCTCTGGGGTCTCTTATCTAGATAGCCATTTTTTCGTGTACTTCAATCCAGCTGATTTGCTCAGATACGATCTCTTTAACCGCAGCATGGATAATCTGATCTTTTTCTCTTTCAGATAGCCCCACAAATTCCTCTTCATCAAAAGTAATAACAAAATCATTTGGCACCTTAGCAATCACTCTCATAGGATCCCTCATTTCGGACGTATTTTTATAGGATATTCAAAACCATATAAGGATATGACTGAAAAAAATCCATGCTCACTTTTATAGAATGTCGAGAATGTTCGTTTTTTTCTAGGAATCTTTTTTACAAGGAGCTAGCTTGTAAGATAGTGTATTTGCTAGCTCCTCACTATCATATGAAACGAACAATGAAAATAATCTCCTTCCTCCCTTTCGTGATGCAGCAGCTGTATTGATGCACTGAACCACTTTACCGTTTCTAAAAATCTAAGAAAAATCTAACATTACGGGTATGGAGAAGAGGGGGAGGGGGGGCATCTTAAAGCATTTTTATGATTGTAAGATTCATTGATTTATAGAAAAAAAGATTTAAAAAGCTTGTCTTTGCTCCATTTATCATAAACCAGACATGCCAAAAACACGAACAATCACCATGTTCGTGGTACGGATCCTCTGTATATTTGCGATCTAAAATGATTCTATTTTTCCGTTAAACCACCTTCATATATTCGACATACAGACTGGTTTTTAAGCCTTCATTATCTAAACATTCCTCTGGTACCTCATTTCCTTCTTGTAATAAGGAGATGCCTGTGCATCATATAAAAGCATTCAGCTTTTAGGAAAGAGACCCTTGTTAAATGATACAGAACTGTTCTTTTCCAGGAGAGTCCTACATATCTTATAACATCACTGCACCACTCATTCACTTTTGGAGGTTGATAAACAATGGCGAAAGTTAAAGTTCCCAACAAATCGAAAAGTGCGAAAACAAAAGGATTAGGCGGAAAACGATGCTGCAGGTTCTCGATATCCGTCAGCAATGATACGGAAAAGAAATTAGACGCTCTTGCAGTCAGTACAGGTTTTTCGCGCTCAGAGCTCGCAGATTACCTTCTGCAGGCATGTGTCAACTCACCTGACTTTGTTTATGCCCTGCAGGAAAAACACAACGTGAATGAAAAATACAAGGTCTATCCTACGATCATAAATGTAGGGGGAAAACAGCAAGTCGTTTACTGAGCCATCAACCCAGGTGGCTTTTTTATTTTGCTTTTCTTTTTGGAGGCATGGCAAACTTCAATCCTTGCTGGATCCATTTCATTTCGCTTTCATGGCAGCTCTTGCATAGGCCGTTGCGTTTTTTGTGTAACCCTTTATCTCTGACTCGGATGTGCTTCTCACATTTTCTGCATTCCATATATATCAATCTCCTTGATTCAATGTGTGTTGCTATCACTATTGACCAAATGAGATTGGTTTATACATAGAAAATGTTTTTAAGTGCCTTGAAGGTTCTAATTTTCATTGAAAGAATTTGTGAACATAAAAAAATCCTTCTTAAGAAGGACTTGGACTTGCAAATCATTTATTTAAATCAAGGGGGTATTAGCAGTATACCCATTTTAATAATTTTATATACATGCAGGTTAATATCTTTTGAATAAGTATTAGTAAGAGAGGGGAACCTTCAATTTAGAAATATTCACTTAAAATGTTTGAATAGGTAGTTAAAAGCTTTATTTGCTGTTGGCCAAAAGATTCAATAATTACTTTTCAATTAGTCACTGTATTTTATATTTTAATATATATGTCGATATATATATTAACTTTGTTGTTAATTTTGATTTTAATAATGTATACAATTTTTGTTAAATTTTTCAATAATTAAATTATTAAAAAAGATGGAAGAGCGTTCACCTTCAGCAACATTAGGACCTTAAGGTAGTCAAAGAGTGCACTTGCACATTTTGAAGATTTTTAGAATCTTTTCATCATTTCTTTTGAATAAAAATAATTACTCTAGAAAATCCATTCACACAGTCATTAAAGTAAAAACAAAAAATGAGCGCCATTATAGTCGCTCAATCAATTTATTATCGGACTTCTCTTTCAATTTCCCTGACCTTTTGCAGAGGCAACCCTGTATGGTTTACAACATCTTGAACAGACATACTTGGTATTTTGAATAAGCTTTTAGCAATTTCAATGGCTTTTTCATTCATACCATCATTCCTGGTACCTTCAATTTGTGTCTTTTGATCCGCAATAAATTTTTCTCGGAGCTGATACATACGGATAGTTTCCTCGTCAGCACTTAAACGGCGTAGTTTATCTTCTGCTTTTGCTACTAACTGACCCAAGATAAACACCTCCTTTAAATTAGGCTGTTTAACCGAATCCCCTTTTAGAAATAATAACCATCTATGCAAAGGATTATGTAAATTAACATCCGTTTCATTGAATTTTGGCATTTCAATAAAATGAATTTCAAGCAAATCCGTTAGAAGCTGTTTGGAATGATCCTCGTAAATCTTATAGCTCGAGTGATAAGATTCAATGTCCGTCAGATAATTAAACCCAAGGATATTGATGGTAATGGTTTTATTTAAATCTGAATATTTTTGAGCTGCTTTAAAATTTTCAGTAAACAGCTTTGACCAATAAAAGAGTGTTCTCTCTTTCATGTTGTATTCATTTGCTAGTTGGACCTCTATATTAATTTTTTCTCCAGTATAACAAATGGCCTTTATATCAAGGATTCCTTGCTTATCATCAATTTTTTCTTTATTTAGCTTTTCTTCTACAATGTACAAATCTTCAACATCATTTTCTAAGACTGCATTTAAGAATCCTATTAATAATACTCTAAGGATATAATATTAATTAATCACTGTATTTTAGTATATATATGTCGATACATATATTAACTTTGTTGTTGATGTTAATTAATCACTGTATTTCAATATATATATAGATACATATATTAACTTTGTTGTTGATGTTAATTAATCACTGTATTTTAATATATATGTCGATATATATATTAACTTTGTTGTTAATGTTAAATTTGATAATGTATACAATTGTTGTTGTATATTTCGATAATTTTTACAAATTATTAAAAAAGATTGAAGAGCGTTCACCTTCGGCAACATCAGGATCCTTAAGGTAGTCCAAGGGTGCACTTGCACATTTTGAAGATTTTTAGAATCTTTTCATCATTTCTTTTGAATAAGACAGTCATTAATGTAAAAACAAAAAATGAGCGCCATTATAGGCGCTCATCAATATATTATCGGACTTCACTTTCAATTTCCCTGATCTTTTGCAGAGGCACCCCTGTATGGTTTGCAACATCTTGAACGGACATACTTGGTATTTTGAGTAAGCTTTTAGCAATTTCAATGGCTTTTTCATTCATACCATCATTCCTGGCACCTTCAATTTGTGTCTTTTGATCCGCAATAAATTTTTCTCGGAGCAGATACATGCGGATAGTTTCCTCGTCAGCACTTAAACGGCGTAGTTTATCTTCTGCTTTTGCTACTAACTGATCCAAGATAAACACCTCCTCTAAATTAGGCGGCTTAACCGAATCCCCTCTTAGAAATAATGACCATCTATGCAAGGGTCAACATCCGTTTCATTGAATTTTGGCATTTCAATAAAATGAATTTCAAGCAAATCAGTTAGAAGCTGTTTGGAATGATCCTCGTAAATCTTATAGCGCGAGTGATAAGATTCAATGTCCGTCAGGTAATTAAATCCAAGGATATTGATGGTAATGGTTTTATTTAAATCTGAATATTTTTGAGCTGCTTTAAAATTTTCAGTAAACAGCTTTGACCAATAAAAGAGTGTTCTCTCTTTCATGTAGTATTCATTTGCTAGTTGGACCTCTATATTAATTTTTTCTCCAGTATAACAAATGGCCTTTATATCAAGGATTCCTTGCTTATCATCAATTTTTTCTTTATTTAGCTTTTCTTCTACAATGTACAAATCTTCAACATCATTTTCTAAGACTGCATTTAAGAATCCTATTAATAAATCTTTATCTTAATTCTCTCCAAACAGCTTCTTGAAAAGAATATCATTTAAGGGTTTTAGTCGTTTCATAATCAAACTCCTTCAATGAAAATATGTCTATTTAAAGTGAGTACATTTATTAAGAAATCAATGAATAAAACCGATTAATATATATTATTGAATATGTTAATATATATGTTATCAACAATGTTATATTTAAATATAACATTGTAATTATCTACAGGAAACCATACTAGCTTAAATTAAAAGGTTAACTCTGAAAAAAGAACAAAGGGGCAAACAGATCTTTAATAGGAGAGCTTGAAGAACCACCAACTGATTAAAAAGAAGAATGTTCAACTACTTTACGCTTGGTAGTATAAAAATTGAAGAAAAATATTCAAGTTTACCATGAGGAGTATTTGTTAAATCAAATCCAGATGGACTCTGCAGGACAATCGACTTTATTTCTTATAGAAATAAAGCAAAAAAAGATGCGCTTACACTGCATGGTTTGCACATCTTTTTCATGATAACAAAGATACCTTCTTGTCTATCTACATCGATAATATTAATACATCCAAATTTGAGAGCGGATTTGCTCCTGATCCACGGATCGTCTTTAGTCCTTCGAAATCCAAAATTTGAATGGTTCGATTAGAAAATGCAATAATATGTTGAGTTTTCCACTTATTTAATATTTTATTAACCGTTATTCTAGAGGTACCTATGTACCGTGCAAATGACGTTTGATCCATCAAAAAAGTGCCATTTTCATTTACAAGTTTCAACAAATAATGTGCCATTTGCTGTTCAACTGGTGAATTAAGAAAAGAAATGACTTCGGCTAGTATCCTAAATTTATAGATTAAGGAATTTGTAAATAGGATGGCTGTTTCTGGATGTTCCTTGCTGATTCTAGATAAGACTTCATCAGAAAAATAATAAATAACAGAAGGTGTCGTCGTGATGGCTGATGTTAAGTAACATTCCTTATTTACACCGTGCTCCCCAAATAGCATTCCTTCCGGTACAAAGTTGATAGTACGTTCCACGCCTTCATGAGTGAGGAGAGTTATTTTCACACCGCCCATATGCAAGTAATAAAATCCTTTCCCTTCGCTTTCCTGGTGGTAAACGACTGTGTTCTCCTCTACCTCATATTTATAACCGTATTTTAAAAATGGACTCCACGCATTACGGATATTTTTCATAAGATCTCCTTCTTATAAAAATAAGCATTTTTACTGAACTATTAATTTTGAATTCTGACCTAATCGAAAAAACACAAAATTTGTTGCTTTATACACTTTTGGCAATGGTATTCTGGTTAATAAGCCTTTTTAATAATTCAGGTTTTTTGATGAAAAACTTCCGCTCTTTTATCTCAATTATTTGTTCCTCTTTCCATTGTTTTAAAATTTTATAGACTGTGATTCTTGATAATCCTGTACATTTTGTAAGGTCTTGTTGGGTGATATGAACTTCGTAATTCTTAAATTCATAACATATATTTAGTAGGATAGAGGAGAGCTGTTGTTCTGGAGTTAATGTATACAAATATATTTTATCTGCAAGAATGTGCATTTTCTGGATGACCGTTTTGATAAATAAGTTTAATAGAGACGGCTGTAAATTGATAAGCTTTTCAAATTGGTCGCAAGAAAAATAGTAAAGAATGGTGTCATTTACTACAGTTGCTGTCGTAAAATGGGGCTGCCGGTCCATTGCCTGTATTCCTAATAATTGACCGGGAACCGCGATGTTTAACAGCCGATCATTTCCGGCAGTAGTAGTGGTTGTAACTTTAACTATCCCTTTGTGAATATAATAAAATCCTTCCCCTGTTGTTCCCTGAGTATAAATAACCGCTTTCTCCTTAAAAAATTGCCTGGATCCCATCTGCAAATACCTGTCCCACTTAAAATCACTGTCAAAAAAGATAGTCATATAACAACCTCCTAATAAAAAGGACTAACTTGGTAGCGCTTACATAAATGAACGGCAAGAATCTGATATAAGCAAACTCTGCATTATTAAATAAAATAGTTAGAAATTTTAGAAAAAATAAATTTATGTTAACCACTTTACAAAAGTCTAAACGAATTACTCTGTAAAATCAATATGAGTATTCTTGCAAATACGAATATTCAAAACATTTCCTCTGCATAATAAAGTAAGCATATGTTGGTAAGGAGAGTTAGGGGGTAAAACTGGCGATTTAATAAAGGGGAGCTAGAAAGCGAGTTTCGTGGGGAGGGTAATGCATCCAGAAAATGCGAAAGCGACTAATGCATTGGACAAATACCGAAAAGGGGATGTAAGCATGAGCCAAAACTTACAAACTGCCGTACAAAATAATAGCCAATTTGATACGAAAGGCGAATCAATAAAGATTATGCCTAAAGCGACGAAGCTTGTTCTTATCTTGTGCTGGTTCGCTATGCTTGCTGATGGTTATGACCTGGGCATTTATGGGGCTGTGCTGCCAGCTTTAATGGAATATAAGGAATGGAACATGACCCCTGCACAAGCAGGTGCAATAGGCAGCTATGCACTAATGGGTATGCTTATAGGTGCAATATGTGTTGGTACTCTAACGGATCTAATAGGCCGTAAAATGACACTTGTCATTTGTATCACTTTATTTTCCGTCTCAATGGCACTGGTAGCTTTATCAACTTCTTTAGAAATGTTTGGATTTTTTCGTTTTATTGGTGGACTTGGTTTAGGTGGTGTCATTCCGACTGCTTCTGCCTTAACGATTGAATATTCGCCCATTAAACACAGATCAAAGCTTTACGCCATCATGTACACGGGATATCCGATTGGCGGGGTTCTTGGAGCCTTATTTTCTATGTTTTTCCTGCAGGAGCATGGGTGGAGAACAATGTTTTGGATAGGTGTAATTCCTGTCCTTATTATTCCTTTTATCATTAAATTTTTACCTGAATCTATTAGTTTTCTTTTGGTCAAAAAAGAATTCGCCAAGGCAGATCGAATTGCAAAGGAATTTAATCTTCCTGCCGAATTCACACTGGCTCAATCAAATGCTCCTAATAAGGATTCTGGCAGTAAATTAGCGGCAATTGCAAGCTTATTTTCAAAGAAAAATATTCGTGCAACTGTATTTTTCTGGATCACTTTCTTTATGGGATTGTTGATGATTTATGGCTTAAGCACTTGGCTCCCGAAAATGATGAGAGAGGCTGGATATCCACTTGGCCCAAGTCTTGGATTTCTGTTAATGCTTAACTTTTCAGCTGCTGTAGGGGCCCTTTTAGCCGGAATGGCAGCAGATCGCTATGGATCAAAGAAAATTATCAGCGCTTCGTATTTCCTTGCGGGTATTTCCATTGCACTATTAAGCTTTAAATCTTCCATGGTGTTTGTTTATGTCTTAGTCGGAGTGGCGGGCTTTGGAACAATTGGAACAACGCTCATTCTGAACGCTTACATTTCTAAATATTTTGATGCCGGCAATCGTGCTACTGCATTGGGATGGGCACTTGGATTTGGAAGAATAGGAGCTATTTCCGGGCCAATCTTAATCGGAATCTTCATGAGTGCAAAGCTTGATTTCACGCTTAACTTCTTTCTATTTGCCGTTGCAGGAATCATTGCATCCATAACTGTCCTGTTTATCCCTAAGAAAGGCGATGTGAAAATTTAATATGCTTTAAATGAAACCATCAACAAAAGAGGCGTGTCTCTCTAAATTGGATTTATATCAAATTAGATGAGGCACTTTTATTTTTAAGCTGATTTAAAATACTAAGCACAAAAATCATTTTTTTGAAACTTTAATTTCTTTGAAGAAATGTTAATCAGATTACAATTATTCTGAAAATTCAGTTCTATAATACGATTATGAATATAAAAGGAGGCGTATTATGGGTACACGTACAGGTGCGCAATATATTGATGGATTAAAATCTCGAAAGCCAGAGGTTTGGCTATCTGGAAGAAGAGTCGAGAATGTTTTTGAAGAAGCCGTTTTTCAACAGCCTATTCTCCAAATTGCAAAACTATATGATATGCAGCATGACCCTGAGTATCAAGAAAAAATCACTCATATTTGTGAAGAAACAGGAGAAAGAGTGTCCAATGCTTTCTTAGTTCCAAAAAAATATGAGGATTTAGCTGCACGCAGGAGAGTTTTTGAAGAGTTTGCAAGATCTACTTTTGGATTAATGGGAAGGACTCCAGACTTCCTAAATGTCGTTGTGACATCAATGGCCTCAAACTCCGAATTCCTAGATAAATACAATCTGGAATGGGGCAATAATATTAGAGAGTACTATAAATACATACGAGATAATGACATTTTCTTAACGCATGCCATTATCAATCCACAGAATGACCGAAGCAAGGCTTCCCACGAACAACAAGATATGTTTACCCATTTAGGAACAGTCAAAGAAAGCCCAGATGGATTAGTTGTAAGAGGGGCAAAAATGCTTGCAACGCTTGCGCCAATCACCGATGAAGTCATTGTCTATTCATACCCAGGTTTTAAGCCTGGTGATGAGCGTTATGCACTTGCATTTGCACTTCCGCTTGATACTCCAGGATTGAGAATTTTATGCCGCGAGCCTATGCAAGATGGCAAACGTTCAGTGTATGATCATCCACTAGCTTCAAGATTCGAAGAGATGGATGCTGTGCTGGTGTTTAATGACGTGTTAGTACCATGGGACCGCGTATTCCTTTATAACAATGTAGAAGCTGCTAATTTGCTTTATCCAAAGACAGGTATCGCACAGCAACCGGCGCATCAATCTGGTGTGAGAGGGCTTGTGAAGCTGCAATTTGCTACTGAAGTGGCATGTAAATTGGCTGATTCCATCGGAGTTGACGTATTCCTAAACGTTCAAAATGACTTGGGTGAATTGATCCAATCTGTTGAATCCATCAGGGCATTATTGAAGGTTTCAGAGTATGAGCATGAAGTCACAGCAACAGGCGAAGTAATGCCAGAATGGAAAGCGCTAGAAACAATCCGGGGCTTACTTCCAAAAATGTATCCTCGTGCAATTGAGGTCATGCAGATTATAGGAGCTGGAGGACTGTTAATGTCCCCAACGGATGCAGACTTTAAAAATCCGGAATTAAAAGGCGATTTAGACCGATTCTATGTAGGGCGTGAAGGTGTTTCAGCAGAAGACCGAGTCCATTTATTTAAATTAGCCTGGGATCTATGCGGAGAGGCATTTGGACAAAGGCTTCTTCAATACGAACGCTATTATACAGGCGATCCAATTCGCAAACGGGCTATTTTTTACAACAGCTGCAAGAGGCAGAGTTCGTTCGATATGGTAGATGAAGCCTTAAAAGTATTTGATGTAAAGGAAGAGGTAGCTAACAAATAAGACGACTTTCTTGATAAAAATGTGGAAGCAATTTGATTTTGCTCATCCTAAAGGAGGTGTTGAAAATGCAAACAATAAGAGAAGGTGCTCTTGAACTACGAGGATCTGTTATCGCCATCGGCGCTTTTGACGGAGTTCATAAAGGTCATCAATCTGTAATTAGGGAAGCTGTTGAAAAGGGAGAAGCCCTAAGGATTCCAAGCGTTGTTTATACATTTGATCCCCCTCCTCGCCATTTTTTTCAAGGAGCCGTGGTTTTAACGCCAATAGAAGAGAAACTGAAGAGAATTGAAAAACTGGGCATAAACTACGCCGTTGTTGCAAGCTTTGATGAATGGTATTCTACTCGGCTTCCTCTCGAATTTATTTATGAATTAAATAAACTTAAACCGATGGAGATCTACGTTGGTTCAAATTTTAGGTTTGGGAAAAATAGAGAAGGCGATGTAACCCTATTAGAAAATCATTTTCCAGTCAATGTTACATCTCCAGTTTATTGTAATAGCGGAAAGCTGATTTCATCAACGAGGATACGCAAGCTCATTTCAGATGGTGATTATAAGGAATCCTGCTCTCTTTTGGGTTGGACCGCTGGTATTTAAGTAAGAGGCAACAAGCTATTAGGGGAGGTTTTTATATGAAACTATTAGGTATATCGGGCACGATTATCGGAGCAAAAACAAGTATTGTGGTCCAAAAGGTTCTCGACGAAGTGAAGGCATCCAATCAGGACCATGAAGTCGAATTGCTGGATTTAAGGGATTACGACATACAGTTCTGTGATGGCAGGAATCCTGCAAACTACAATGACGACACAAGGAAAGTGATAGAGAAGGTAGCTTCCGCTGATTTTTATGTGATCGGCACCCCGATTTTCCAGGGATCAATCACAGGGCCGCTGAAAAATTTGTTTGATTTAATCAATCCACAGGATTTCCGCAATAAAGTAATGGGATTTGTAGCTACAGGTGGGACTTATCAGCACTATCTTGTTATAGAAAATCAGCTGAAGCCGATTGCTGGTTACTTCCGTGCTTTTGTTGCGCCAGGTTATGTGTATGCCCATAACGACCATTTCAGCAAAGAAAATGAAATTGTCGATTCGGAAGTGTTAAATAGAATTACTTCTTTGGCAAAGGAAGTTACCTTTATGCAAAAGGCTTTTAAAAAATATGAAGGCAAGGTTCCAGAAGCACTTTAGTTATTTGAACGCCTGCTGGTAAAGACGGGGTGTCAATCATACATTTATCGTTTAAAGGGAGCGGAACCATGCCCATTGTTGAAATCAAAATACTAGAAGGCAGAAGCTCAGAAATAAAAAGGAAGCTAGTGAAGGATGTCACAGGGGCCGTTGCTCAAAACCTTGACGTCCCTATTGAAAAAATTCGCATCCTGTTATATGAAATATCTGCTGAAAATTGGAATGTTGGGGGAAACCCAATAATTCCTTCTGTAGAAGGTACCCAAATCTGAGAGGAGAAGATGAAAATGACAAACTCGCTTAAACCATTAAACCTATGGGGATTTATAGAGGAAAATAAAGCTCTGCTTAAGCCGCCAGTAAATAATAAAGTAGTTTGGAAGGATTCAGAGCTCATGTTTATGGTTCTCGGAGGTCCAAACAAACGCCGTGATTTTCACGTTGATCCATCTGAAGAGATTTTTTACCAATTAAAAGGGGATTGCTACGTAGAAATTATTAATGCAGAGGGAAAGCGGGAAGTTATCACTGTTAAAGAAGGAGAAGTGTTCCTACTTCCAGCAAACGTGCCTCATTCACCACACAGGGTTACTGATACGATTGGTATCGTAATTGAACGTGATCGTGCTGAAGGTGAGCTAGAGGACTTTGTATGGTTCTGCGATAGCTGTGATAAAGAAATGCACCGTGTAACAGTTCAATTAACGAATATTGAGGTACAGGTGAAAGAGGCTATAAACGGATTTAATAGCAATTTAGAGCTTCGTTCATGTAAGAACTGCGGGCACATCATGCCTCCTGAAGCGAGTGAATGGCAATGCGAGTAGATTTCCATACACATATTATCCCTGCAAACTTCCCAGACTTCGCAAGCAAGTATCAAAATGATAGATGGCCGGTGCTGCAGCCAACTTGCTCTTGTGGAGCAAATATTATGGTCGGCGGGAAGGTTTTCCGTGAAGTGACTGATCAAGTTTGGAGTCCTGAAAAGCGTATCCATGACATGGAATTAGAAAATGTAGATATCCAGGTATTGTCTCCAATTCCTGTTACCTTTTCATACTGGGCGCCTTCTGAGGCTGCCGAAGCAATGGCTAGACTCCAAAATGACTATATCGCTGAGACTGTTGCAAAGTATCCAACTAAATTTGTTGGAATAGGCACAGTTCCACTTCAAAATGTAGAAGCTGCTATCCGAGAAATGGACCGCTGCGTTCATGAGCTTGGCCTAAAAGGGATTGAGATTGGTACAAACGTTAATAGTAAAAATTTAGACGATGAATCACTTGTTGAATTTTTTGAGATGTGTGAGAAATGGGATGTCCCAATATTCGTCCATCCATGGGAGACGTTAGGCAGGGAGAGGATGCCCGCTCATAATTTAATGTATACGGTTGGTATGCCAAGTGAGACGGCTTTAGCTGCTGCAAGCCTCATTCTTGGAGGGGTAATGGCGAAATTTCCCAAGCTGAAAATTTGCTTTTCCCATGGCGGAGGATCATTGCCATATATCCTACCCCGACTCGACCATGGATGGAAGGTATGGCCTCACTTAAGACAAATTGAAAACCCGCCTAGTCATTATGCGAAAAGCTTTTACTATGATTCTATTGTAAATGATCCAGTGAACGTTAAATTCTTGGTTGAAAAATTTGGTCATGAGCAGGTTATCATGGGATCGGATTATCCATTCCTGCTTAGGGAAACCCCGCCCGGTAAAATCATAGACGATACACTCACTTTAACAGAAGGACAGAAACGGGCTATGCTGGGGGAAAACGCTCTTCGATTCTTAAATATTCCAGTAAATCTATTAATCAAATAATAAAGGAGAGTGTCACATGGTGGACTATGAGATTAAACCTGAGAAGAGATTAGAGGACCTTGGATTAAAGCTTCCGGCACTTCGCCCGGCAGCTGGAAATTATATAAGCTGTGTGCGCACAGGAAATTTGATCTTTACTTCAGGCCAGGGTACAGATGAATACCGTGGTAAGCTTGGAGATGACATATCAGTAGAAGTAGGGTATGACGCGGCAAGGCAATGCATGCTCAACCTCTTAGCCGTAGTAAAAAATGAGATTGGCGAGCTCAGCAAAGTGAAACGGATTGTTAAGATCCTTGGTTTTGTTAACTCTACACCAGAATTTACAGACCAGCCTAAAGTGATGAATGGATCCTCTGACTTGCTTGTTCAAGTATTTGGGGAAAGAGGGAAGCATGGGAGATCTGCGGTAGGTATGGCCCAGCTACCAAACAATAATGCTGTCGAAGTAGAGATGATTTTAGAGATTGAGGATTTGGAGGGACCATATGAGCCAGGCTCTTGAGAAACAAATAGCCATAAAAGATGCGAAGCTCTTTATTAACGGTGAATATGTAAACGCGATTTCCGGTGAGACGTTTGACACTTTTAATCCTTCAACCAACCAAAGGCTAGCTACGGTAGCAAGCGCAAATGAGCAGGACGTCGAAATGGCTGTCCAGGTAGCACAAGGTACATTTGAAAGTGGCATTTGGAGCAAAATGCCTGTTGAAGAGAGATCAAAGATTCTTTGCAGAATGTCAGATCTGGTTATGGAACGTGTTGATGAGCTGGCCTTGATCGAAACAGTTGATGTAGGAAAGCCAATTAAAGAAAGCCGTGACTTTGATATCCCCCGGGCGGCAGCTAATTTAAGATTCTTCGCGGAAATGGCGAAATATATAAACCATGAGCATTATGATCAATCCAAGCATATGAGCTATTCAAAATATGCGCCTGCAGGAGTGACGAGCTTAATCATTCCATGGAATTTGCCATTCATGCAAATGACATGGAAAGTTTCAGCAGCATTAGCAGCTGGCAATACGGTGATTGTAAAGCCAGCATCCTATACGCCGCTTAGTGCAGTGATGCTAGGTGAAATTGCCAACGAAGCAGGACTTCCACCGGGTGCCCTAAATATCCTGACAGGTCCTGGCGGGACGGTAGGAACTGCCATGACGACACATCCATATGTACGAAGGATTTCTTTCGTAGGAGAATCGGAAACTGGTAAAACCGTTATGAAAAATGCGGCAGCAAATTTAATTCCTGTATCACTAGAATTAGGCGGAAAGTCAGCCAATATCATATTTGAAGATGCAGATTTGGATGAAGCGGTAGCAGGTTCCATTGAAGCGATTTTTAGAAATCAAGGGGAAATTTGCTTAGCAGGCTCACGATTATTAGTACAGGAATCCGTTTATGATAAATTCATTGAAAAATTCGTGGATGCAGTGAAGAAAATTAAGGTTGGAGACCCATTAGATGAAAGTACAGATATGGGTGCTCTAATTTCTAAGAAGCACTTAGAAACAGTTGAGAATTATGTGCAAATTGGAATTTCGGAAGGTGCTAAAATCGCCGTTGGAGGCAAACGAGTGGAAGGCTTGTCCCAAGGCAATTTCTATGAGCCGACAGTGCTTTTTGATGTTAATAATAAAATGAGGGTAGCACAAGAAGAAATTTTCGGACCTGTATTGGCTGTAATTCCTTTTAAAACGGAAGAACAAGCTATTCAAATCGCCAATGATTCGATTTATGGATTGGCTGGAGTTGTCTGGACCAATGACCTTCGCCGTGGACACCGAGTAGCTGCCCAGGTGAATTCGGGCTTATTCTGGATCAATTGCTGGTACTATCGTGACTTAAGGACCCCATTCGGAGGTTCTAAAGCGAGTGGTATCGGTCGAGAGGGCGGACGGCATAGCTTTGAATTCTACACAGAAGCAAAGACAATCACCATGAAATTATAGTTTAGTAAATGAAAAGGTGGCTTAAGGGCCACTTTTTATGTATGAATTCAGGAGTGGAAGGAGCAAGACTGATGAATATGTTATTACGATCGGTTGTATATGATTTAATAGAAGCAGAAAAAAGCCAAAAAGCTATTGCCCCTCTAACACAGCAATATTCAGCTTTAAATGTGGAAGATGCCTATCAAATCCAGCTTGAAGTAATAGAAAAGAAAATAAACGACGGGCATAAAGTGATCGGAAAAAAGGTAGGGCTCACAAGCGTAGCCATGCAGCAGATGCTTGGCGTCGATGAACCAGATTATGGTCACCTTTTAGATAATATGAAAGTAAACGATGGCCAAACAGTAAAAATAAGCGAACTTATTAGTCCGAAGGTTGAGGCGGAAATAGGCTTTATTCTCGATCGAGACTTAGTTGGACCAAACGTGAACTATATCGATGTATTAATGGCAACTAAATATGTGGTGCCTGCGATTGAGATTATTGACAGCAGAATAGCTGATTGGAAAATCAAACTTGTAGATACGGTAGCCGACAACGGGTCATCCGCTAAGGTGGTTGTAGGTGAAAAGTTAAGCCAGATTGAAGGATTGGATTTGCGTTCAATTGGAATGTCTCTTTATAAAAATGAAGAGCTTTTGACAACAGGGACGGGAGCAGCAGCCCTTGGTCATCCTGCACAGGCCGTTGCTTGGTTAGCCAATAAATTGAATGAGTTTGGCATTTCCTTAAAAGCGGGAGAATTGATTCTTCCAGGAGCATTATCCGGTGCAATTGCTGTTAAACAAGGCGACGTGATTTCAGCTCAGTTCGGATATTTAGGCAATGTTTCGGTAACTTTTGAGTAAGGGAGATATTTAAGTGAAAAAAATGAAAGCAGCTATTATTGGCTCCGGAAATATCGGTACTGACCTTATGTA
The DNA here is from genome assembly GCA_023823795.1 of Bacillus sp. F19. Lineage (NCBI taxonomy): Bacteria > Bacillati > Bacillota > Bacilli > Caryophanales > Bacillaceae > Bacillus > Bacillus sp. F19. The sequence goes on along the minus strand of CP085711.1, from coordinate 459,340 downwards.
TAAGCTTGAAAGAAGCGATGTAATCGATCTTGCTGCCATGATAGGAATCGATCCTGAATCTGATGGACTAAAGCGTGCAAATGAGCGTGGCTATCATGCTATAGCAAATGGAATACAAGGATTGGTGGATTCACCAGATTTGGCCGATATCGTTTTTGATGCGACTTCAGCGAAAACTCACATCAGGCATGCTAAAATCCTAAAGGAAATGGGGAAGCTTGCCATCGATCTTACGCCTGCAGCAAAGGGGCCATTTGTTTGCCCTGCAGTTAATTTAGAAGCTAACTTGAACGTGTCGAATGTGAATATGATTACGTGTGGAGGTCAGGCAACCATTCCAATCGTTCATGCGGTTAACCGCGTTGCAGACGTTACATATGCCGAAATCATTGCTACTATTTCAAGTAAAAGTGCTGGTCCGGGAACACGGGCGAATATTGATGAGTTTACGATTACGACACGTAGGGGGATAGAAGAAGTAGGGGGTGCAGACCGTGGGAAAGCCATTATTATCCTTAATCCCGCAGAGCCACCTGTCTTGATGCGTGACACTGTATTTTGCGAAGTGAAAAACATGGATCAGGAAGCGATACTCGAATCCATTTACGATATGGTAAAAACAGTGAAGCATTATGTGCCGGGCTATCGTCTAAAACAGGATCCATTATTTGAAGAAAATAAGGTGACCGTTTTTCTTGAAGTAGAAGGAGCGGGAGATTACTTTCCAAATTATGCAGGGAATTTAGATATCATGACGGCAGCGGCTGTGAAGGCTGCTGAAGATTTTGCTCTTGTCCATTTAGGGCAGAAGACAGTTGGAATGGGAACTGGTGAAGGATAAATAAGAAGGGAGGACCATTAATCATGAGAATGAAAAGGGATGTACCTATTAAGATAACAGAAGTGTGCTTGCGGGATGGGAGTCATGTCGTTGCACATCAGTATACAGAGAAACAAGTCCGAACGGTTACGCGGGCTCTCGATGATGCAGGAATGCATTATATTGAAGTCAGCCATGGTGATGGATTAGGCGGATCTACCCTCCAATATGGACGTTCGCTTGTTGATGAAATGAAATTAATCGAGGCTGCGGTAGATGAATGTAACCAATCAAAGGTTGCAGTATTGCTGATACCTGGTATCGGAACAGTACATGAACTGAAACAAGCGCATGAGCTAGGTGCAGGCTTGGTAAGGGTTGCAACCCACGTAACAGAAGCAAATGTATCTTCACAGCATATCACCATGGCCAGAGAATTAGGAATGGAGACATTAGGCTTCCTGATGATGGCACACATGGCGCCAATTGAAAAGCTGATAGAACAGGCGAAACTGATGGAAAGTTATGGAGCACAAGCCGTTTATGTCACAGATTCTGCAGGTGCATTTTTGCCCCATGAAGTAAGGGATCGCATCCGTGCACTAAGGGAGTCTTTAGACATTGAAATTGGTTTCCATGCCCACAACAATTTATCACTAGCACTTGCCAATACACTTGCAGCAATTGAAGAGGGGGCAACACGTATAGATGGAAGCGTTCGCTGCCTAGGTGCAGGAGCAGGTAACACACAAACTGAAGTTTTACTTGCTGTTCTAAACAAGATGAACATAGACCTTGGAATCGATATTTATAAGATGATGGACCTTGCTGAGGATATTGTGCAGCCCTTAATTCCACGCTCACAGGAAATCGGCAGAGGCAGCCTCGTAATGGGATATGCAGGCGTTTATTCGAGCTTTCTTCTTCACGCTGAACGCGCAAGTCAAAGGTTTGGAATTGATGCAAGAGATATTTTAATTGAGCTTGGCAAAAGGAAAGCTGTGGGCGGGCAAGAGGATATGATTCTCGAAGTAGCCGCCGAAATAGCAAGACTCAAAAAGGTGGGGGTATAATCATGACATTAATTCAAGGTGCGGACCAAGAAATCGTTGAATACCTTTTATTAGCAGAAAAAGAAAGGCGGGAAGTTGTTAAAATTACCGATAAATTCCCAGAGCTAACCTTTGAACAAGCTTATGAAATCCAAAATAAACTGATTCAAAGAAAAGAGCAAGCGGGGAATCGCAGAATAGGAGTTAAGCTAGGACTGACAAGCAAGGCAAAGCAACAGATGATGGGTGTCCATGAAGCGATTTATGGTTATTTAATGGATGATATGCTGGCACTTGAATGGGAACCAATTCAATATAACAAACTTATCCATCCAAAAGCAGAGCCTGAAATTGCATTCTTGATCAATGAAGATATTCAAGGAACATCCGTAACGGCTAAGGATATTTTAAGAGTTACTAAGTTTGTAGCACCAGCAATCGAAATTATTGATAGCCGTTATCTAAACTTTAAGTTTACGCTAGCAGATGTCATTGCCGATAATTGTTCTTCTGCTAAATTTTTAGTGGGAAGCAAATGGGTATCTCCTAAAGACATTGACCTGAAGGAAATAGGAATGTATATGTCAAAAAATTCGGAAGTAGTCACAAATGGCACCGGCGCTGCTATACTAGGTCATCCTGCTGCTTCTGTTGCTTGGGCGGTTAATAAACTTGGAGAAATTGGCCAAGGCCTAAAAAAAGGTGACATCGTGTTAAGCGGAGCCATTTCGGAAGCCATTAGCTTTCAGCCGGGTGATACCATTATGGCTCAGTTTACAGATCTGGGAAGCGTTTCATTTACCTGTGAATGAGTTTGGCACAAACGTGTCCTCTTAGTCATGAAGAATACCTAGATGGAATAAAGAAAATACAAGCGATAGGCTCCTTTTGCATTATGTGCGAAAGGAGTTATTTTATGTAAAACGTTAGGAAGGGTGTTTTCTTCAATAAGACTTAACAATGACCTTCTGGCGAACGAGTGGCGCTGTTCAATGACAAAAAAAGCTGTATAACATATCAATCAAATACAATATGTTTAACAGCTCCTTTATAATCTTTATATTTTGTTCCGTTCTTATGTTCAATGGATTGACCAAGCAATTTGGTTATTGTTTGAAAACATTCTTATAGATAAAGGCCTGCAGTGTAAATAGACGTAATGGTAGTAGCGATCTCTTTGACAGAACCATGATGTTCATTACGGACAATCTCCCAAAGATACATTTCATTTACGAAAAACCAGCCGCGTGCAACAAGAACATGGTTTAATTCACCTCTTGCAAGTCCGTTTTTCTGGGCATAATCAACGTCTTTAGATATTCGGTTAATAAACTTTTCACGGATTTCTTTCCATTTATCTGAAATAACAGCAGAAACCCCAATAGCCTGTTCAAAGACTTGCATCATATTGCGTTCAGCCTCAGCCATTTTTAAAAAAGCTTCGGCTTGGCTTTTAATAATATGCTCTGCTTCGACTCTCGATTTTGGAAAGAAGGTAGTCTCGGCAATTTCATAAAATTGCTCCATGACGTTCTCCATCAGTACAATCAATAAATCTTCCTTTCCTTCAAAATGTACATAGGCAGTTCCATAGCCGACCTGTGCTTTTTTGATTACTTGGGATATAGTCGCTTTATGAAATCCTTCATCAAGAAATACTTGCTTTGCAGCCTCTAATAACTTTTGACGTGTCAAAATAGAGCGCAAATGACGTTTATCCACCACTTTATCGTTATTCACTCCTATTCCTCCCCTATTAATTACATCCTAGCATATTAGGATTTCTATTACACAGGGTGAAGAGAATGTTAAACTATTTATTTGAATTGTTTGGTATTCAACAAACACAAGCTAATTTTGATAATTTTAAAATTGCTTTTTGGTCAGGTTTAATCTACACATTAATATGAAGTATCTTTGTTGGTTTGTTTTTAATGTGGTTACAGAGAAGGGTATCAAAATGGGTGTCAAAGAAAATGGAAATCTTACAAGAAGAAAATAAAATGTTTAAGAAAAAACGGGAAGAAGAAGAATTTGAATATTCAAATAAACGATATCAATCTTTTAAAGAAGAGTTAAATAACTATTTAGTTTACCAGCTGTTATTATACCTAATAGTCATGGACTTTTTTGGATACCTCGTAACTATAAAAAGATAATTAATGCAGTTCCTCCCTACATTGATTTAGAAAAATTAGAAAAAAACAGGATAATAGATACGTTAAATTCGTGAATATATTCAAAACATTTGAGAATATAACTAAATTGTATAAAGAATTTGAAATGGTCTCTGAGAAGCTTACTTTTGAAGTCGATACTAAGATATCTGAACACAATTATAAAATTCGTAACCTTTCAATAGAAGAATTTGTAAAACTTGAAGAAATGGGAAAAGACGAAACTAAGTATATTTCTGAAGAATCCATTTTTGCACTTATACATGAATTTAATGAACATCCTTCATACAAAATAACTTTGCCTGTTATGAGGATTTATGGAGAATTAAAGGAAGATAAAAATACAAATGACTTAATCACACAATATAAAGATAAAAGAGCAGAATTGTTTTCTTGTACAAACTCTTTAAAGTAGGTAGAAAACCTTTACCTACGTAAAAACGGCCTTCAAGACACGCAAGAAAGCCGAGGCAAGGTTTCCCTCACCCCGGCTTACTTCCGGTGCTTGCCCTTCGGCTTCTTGTGCGTCCGGTGGAAGTTCCGAACCGCGTAAACCGCGCTAATGCAGCTAGCAATCGTTGCGATTGCTTGGAAGATGATCTCCATGTCACCTCCTTTCGTCAGAGACGAATAACAGCATGGCAGAAAGGGGCTAGTCAAGGCACGTTGCCATGCTACGATTAGACGACAAAAGGCAGACAAACAAACAGGACCACCGACAGCTTTTAATTCGATCGAAGATCGAAGCCTAAAGACTTTCCTTTTTGACCTGAAGGTCATAATTGTTGGTTAGATAGAGCTATATTTTTATCAACTTTCCCCTGCAATTCCAATACTCCACTAATTACTATGTTCTATTAAACCATTATAATTTGATGGGGTGGTTTATTTGTATATTTCTCCTATGTTGCTTCATAAATCGAATGAAGCTTTTTCTGATTTAAAGTTTTTAACGGAATTGAAGCTTGATGGCATCAGAATAACCCTTTCTAAATTCGATGGAAAGGTGAAATTATATACACGGCACAATAAAAGCGCTGAAGGGCATCTTCAGCGCTCTTTTATTGATTGAAAACATAGGAAAAAACATAGCTTTCAAGATGCGCGTAAACCACGGCGAAAGTGAAAACACAACTTACAAAAGTCTATTCCTTATTTTCATCTTTTAAGACTTCTTCCCATATTTCATTAATTTTGGTCGTATGAAATTTCCGGGCCTTTTTGGTTGAGCCAATCCGGATATATTCTGTTTTTAGTTCTGAAAGTATTTCCTCGTTGGTCTAACTTTTTGGGTTCACTTCATTATCAAGGGGTTTTTTGCTGTCCGGATTTATGGGTTATGCACGTTTTTATGCAGCGCTGCAAGATCAACGTTTTCAACTTCTGAAGAAGCCGGTAGGCTGCATAAAAAAAAGGGTGTTTATATCACATAATATGATGTCTTTTATATTTTGTAAATGTGTACGGTTCAATAAGCATTTTAGTTACTGCAATACGCCATTTTTTAAAATGCTCTGTTTCGCGGTGGTTTAGTTGATCTTCTAGTGTGTTGTACACTTCGACAAGCAGAAATTCACAAGGATCATCCCGCTTCTCTAAAACGTCAAAGCGGATAACTCCTGCTTCTTGTAAGCTATGTTTTGCATTTTCAGCTGTTGCTTCTTTAAAAGAAGAAAGATACTCCTCCTTTACACGAATTGAAACATGGACAATATGCATAATGTTTCACCTAACTTTACTGATTATTTTTCAAGATTATCAGCAATTTCTTGTGCTGAAGCGCAAATTGTCGGTGCCCCCTCTAAAACTTTTTCTTTCGTAAACCGAAAGCTTGGCCCACTCACACTAAGGAAGGAAACGAGATGATCTTGCTTATCTAAGATCGGCGCTGATATGCCATTTTCATTTTCATCGGTTTCCCCAAAATTTGTCGCAAATCCCTGCTTTCGAATTTGCTCAATTTCTTTATATAACTCTTCACGATCCGTTATCGTTAACGGGGTAAACTGTTCAAGAGGACGCTCTAAGAAAATATCGAGCTCGCTTTTGCTAAGATAGCTTAATAAAAGCTTACCATTTGATGTGCCGTGAAGAGGCATCGTTGTATTTACATAATCGGCAACACGAATGCTTTGATGTGGTGGATTGATTTGATCAATCGTTAAAACACCAAATGATTTTGGAACACTAAGGAGAACAGATTCTTGAATTTTATCAAGTAATCGCTCCAATGCCCCGCGTGCTCTTCTAATAAGCGGAATGTATTGATCCATGCCGCTCATTAGTTTTGCTGACGCATAACCAAGTTGATATCCTCTTGTAAAAGGGTCACGTTCGACAAAATCCTGCGCTTCTAATGTAGCAAGAAGTCGCCATACTGTTGTGCGGTTCATGTTTGTTTGAATGGCAAGATCCGCAGCTAAAACAGGTGTACTGCTGTTAGCCACTAGTTTCAGCAATGTGAGTGCACGATCGACCGCTTGAACAGATGACGTTTCCTGCTTTTTCGGTTGTTTTTGGTTAGTCGGATTATTTACATTTTTCATATCAATAGTATAACGTATTGACTTATTCGTTACCATAATGATCGAACCCTCTACCCTTTATTTTCAATTTAAAAGCAGTAAGGTTATTCACCGCTGTAAAAATTGTTCGTAGCGCTTTCATAAGTATCAAGCAGGTTTTGAACATAATCTTTTTCCTCTGAAGCTGTCATCAGCGCATTTTTAATAGCGTGATAAATCGCATCGCGTGAATTTATTTTAATTTTCGTTTCATCTTCACACTCGGGATCAATCCAGCAGGCAACAAGTAAAGAAATTTCCCCTAACGAGTCTTTATCGAGTAACCCATCTTTTACCGCATCTAAAACGCCTTGACCAATTCCCAGTTGTGCTGCCCCGTAAAAGAAGCGCTCATATTTTTCATCTTCAATTGTAATTTTATTAATAACGATCGTTGACGGCTTAATCACATTTCCAAGTCCCAAGCAGACAAGAAATGGGACATGTCCTTTTGCTGGGCTTGCTAATGTTCTTACCGCTTCTGCATGTGAAGCTGATCCTCTTTTTGCAATGATAACATTTATATGACTGCCGTTTGGCGCCGTACCTCCAAATGCTTCACCAAACTTTCCATCGAAATCTGTTAGTAATTCTTGTCCTTCTTTCGTTTCTTTTAGGATTTGCATTTTGTTCAGCTCCTTTTCATCGATAGTTCGTATAATGAACAATAATTTCATAATGCGAATTATAAGAAAAGTATAAAATTTTTATTGGTGATGTGTCAAATAGAAATTTTATCGTTATATTCAAGTAAATTTCCGGTAAAAAGTTCGAGAAACTAACTCTATGAAAGGGATTTATCGTAATTTGGGTTTAGTAATGACTAATAAATATATATTTATAGAGCATTTGAAAAAGGGATATAAAGAAAAAAATTTTGAAAATTTCTAATTGACATAATTGTAAATTTAAATTTATAATGTGCTCACAAGTTCAAATTAAGAAAAAAATGTTCATAATACGAACTTGATAACACGATGAACTCATCATTTAATTTTTTTTAGTGTTTTTATGAAATGAAAGCGTTGCAATTGATTACAATCTCAAACTGTAATAGGAGGAATTTACGATGACAGACGTACAATTAACGGCAGAAAAGCATTTAAACTTTATTAACGGTGAATGGACAGGTGATCATTTAGTTACATTTGATGTTGTCAATCCTGCGAACGGTGAAGTCATTGCAAAAGTGCCAAACAGCGGAAAAGCTGAAACGGACGAAGCAATCGAAGCAGCAGATCAAGCATTTAAAAGTTGGTCAAAAACAGCCGCTCAAGAGCGCTCAAGCATATTAAGAAAAATTGCGAAGATTATGCATGAAAATAAAGAAGAACTTGCAAATATTATGACGCTTGAAATGGGGAAACCGCTTGCTGAGTCTCTAGGCGAAGTTAATTATGCAGCATCTTTCCTAGAGTGGTATGCAGAAGAAGCAAGACGTGTCTATGGCCGTACTGTTCCTGGTAAAAGTGTTCATAATCGCATTCAAGTGATTAAGCAGCCAGTGGGTGTTGTTGCAGCAATCACGCCGTGGAATTTCCCAGCAGCGATGATTACAAGAAAACTAGGTCCAGCACTTGCAGCAGGCTGCACAATCGTGATTAAACCAGCAGAATCAACTCCATTAACAGCGATGAAATTAATGGAATACTGTGTAGAAGCAGGTGTACCAAACGGCGTTGTGAACTTAGTAACGGGTAACCCTGCGGAAATCGGTGAGGCATTTATGACGAGTTCGAAAGTTCGTAAAGTAACATTTACAGGTTCAACAGCAGTTGGTAAACTTTTAATTCGTCAAAGTGCAGATACTGTGAAAAATGTTTCTCTTGAGCTTGGCGGTCATGCACCATTAATTATTTTTGATGATGCAGATATTGAAAAAGCGGTTCAAGGTGCAATTGCTTCTAAATATCGTAATGCTGGTCAAACATGTATTTGTGTAAACCGTATATACGCACAGTCCAATGTATACGACAAATTTATTGCGGCATATAAAGAAGCAGTAAGTAAGTTAAAAGTAGGAAACGGTTTAGAAAAAGGCATCGACATTGGTCCGATGATTAATAAAGCAGGCTATGAAAAGGTTGAAAAGCATGTACAGGATGCAATTAATAAAGGTGCAGAAGTAGTGATCGGTGGTCAAGGTGAAGTCATTAATGAAAATGCTTGCTTTTATCAACCAACAATTCTAAAAGATGTAACACCTGACATGGTTATTATGAGTGAAGAGACATTTGGACCTGTCGCACCAATTCAAAAGTTTGAAACAGAAGAAGAAGTAATTGAGTTTGCGAACAATACACCGTACGGTCTTGCAGCATACTTCTACACAGAAAGTGTAACGCGAGGAATGAAGATTATGGAATCATTAGACTACGGTATTGTAGGCTGGAATGATGCATTACCATCAACGGCACAAGCACCATTTGGCGGTATGAAAGAAAGCGGTATTGGTCGTGAAGGCGGTATTGAAGGTATTGAGCCGTATTTAGAAACAAAATATGTCTCTCTAGGTCTTTAATTTTCTTGGTTTTGTTAAAGAATGGTGTTAAAAGTGGTAGAAAAAGGCTAAGAAAAAAATGTGAAATGAGCCTTATTAATAGTGCCAATTATTTACAATTTTTATGAATTGATAGAAAGGGAACAATGGTAGTGATTTTGAAGAATATTGTGGATTTAAGAGTATTTCTGACCTGAAAAAATTACAAAACAATAACGGGGGTACATCAAAATGAAAATGAAAGCAGCTGTTTTGAGAGAAGTAGGAAAGCCCTTAGAAATTGAAACAATTGACTTAGCTCCACCAAAAGCCAATGAAGTTCTTGTTAAAATCGCTGCTTCAGGTGTTTGTCACAGTGATTTGATTGCACAGGAAAGTCCAGGAACACCAAAGCCAGTGGTACTTGGTCATGAAGGAGCTGGCGTGGTGGTTGAAGTTGGGCAAAACGTAAAAAGTGTAAAGCCAGGTGATAAAGTAACATTAAGCTGGATACCATATTGTGGTGTATGTGTATATTGTACGAATGGACAAGTTCATCTCTGTGAATCGGCATTCGGTCCGATGGAGAAAGGTTTTTTACCAGAGGGAACATCACGTTTAAGTATAGATGGAGAATTAATTTATCATGATTCTGTTTTGTCAACGTTTGCAGAGTATGCAGTTGTTGACGAGATGTCATGTGTGAAACTTCCAGAGGCAATGCCGCTAGAGCAAGCAGCACTATTAGGATGTGGTGTTGCGACAGGTTACGGAGCGGCAGTAAATGCGGCAAAAGTAACTCCAGGCTCATCAGTTGCAGTGTTTGGCTGCGGAGGTGTCGGAATTAATGCGATTCAAGGTGCAAGAATTGCAGGCGCAAGTAAAATAATTGCCGTTGATATGAAACCGCAAAATTTAGAAGCTGCGAAAAAATTTGGTGCTACACATGTTGTGAATCCTGCTGATGATAATTTAGAAGAAATTGTTAAAGGATTAACAGATGGTGTTGGTGTACAATTTGCAATTGATGCAACAGGGAATACTAAGGCAACTGCAAATGCATGGGATATAACACGAAAAGGTGGAATAGTCGTTGTTGTAGGATTCTATACTTCTAAAGATTTAACAATTGATGCTGAATTGTTCCATCGACGAGGAAAAACGTTAAAAGGAAGTAGCTACGGTGATATTAACCCGCTGCGTGACATTCGTAATCTTGCACAGCTTTACTTAGATGGAAAATTAATGCTTGATGAATTAATTTTAAATAAGCTTTCATTAGAGGATATTAATAAAGCATTTGATGGATTCCATGATTGTTGTGGAGTCAATGTTGGTAGATCAGTTATTTCATTCCAAGATGATACAAATTGCAAAGACAAACAAGAGCTTGCAGAAACAGTTTAATAAACACATCTTCTTGTTTCATTAAACCAAATGAATCAAGAAGATAATTTTTTACTATTTTAAGCATTTAAGTCTTTTTGTTATTTTCAAAATATTTAATTTGTTTTAACATCTTTCTGAATTCTACAATAGAGCTATATTTTTTTATATCAGTTGAAACTACTTCAATTTATTTTACTATTTTTCTCTTATTTTGAAAGGGTTTACAAAAAAAAAGAGGGGTGGGTTTTTATGAAAAAATTATCACCAGTTTTTATTATTTCATCAGTAATAACATTGATTTTTATTGTATGGGGTGCTTTGTCACCTAAAGGTTTGAGTACAGCAACAAGTACAGTTCAAACGTTTCTGCAAGGGAATTTTGGGTGGCTTTATTTAACTTCAGCTACAGCATTCTTAGTTTTTTTACTATATTTAGCTTTTTCCCGTTTTGGTCGAATTAAGTTAGGGAAAGATACTGATAAACCTGAATTTAGTACTTTTACTTGGTTAGCAATGGTATTTAGTGCAGGTATGGGAATAGGCCTTGTATTCTGGGGAGTTGCAGAACCAATTAGTCACTTTCATAATCCACCATTTGGGAAAGGTGAAACTGCTGACTCTGCTGCCTTAGCAATGCGTTATTCGTTCTTTCACTGGGGATTTCATGCGTGGGCTATTTACGCTATAACAGGTTTATCCATCGCATATTTTGCATTTAGAAAGGGATTTAAACAGGTACCAAGCGAAATATTACGTCCATTATTTGGAAATAAAGTTGAAGGTGGACTTGGACGAGCTGTCAATGTCATTTTCATCATGGCAACAGTATTCGCAATTTCTGGTCCGCTTGGAATGGGTGCAACACAAATTAGTGGAGGTATCTCATATTTAACAAATATACAAAATAATTTTACAACTCAAATAATCGTTATCGTAGTTGTTACTATTCTTTTTACTCTTTCTGCCAAAACTGGTCTTGAACGAGGGATTAAATATTTAAGTAATACGAATGTTATACTTGCAATCTTCTTACTGATTTTCATGTTTTTCACTGGACCAACAACCTTTATTTTGAATTTATTCACATCAGCTTTTGCTGATTACATCCATAATTTGCCGAATATGAGTTTAAACCAACGTCCATTTGAACAATCATCGTGGTTCAAAGACTGGACCGTCTTTTATTGGGCTTGGTGGATTGCTGCTGCACCATTTGCTGGATCTTTTATTGCACGTGTTTCTAAAGGAAGAACAGTACGTGAGTTTGTATTAGGTGTGCTTATCGTACCATCAACTTTTAGTATATTGTGGTTTAGTGTGTTTGGAGGTACTGCAGTATCTTTAGAAATGTTTAATCAATTTGGAATAAAAGAAATCATGGACACTCAAGGTGTTGAAGTTGCGTTATTTGCTATACTAAAGGAATTACCTTTTGGTACGATAATATCATTCCTTGCGATTCTTTTAATTGGTACATTCTTTATTACAACTGCAGACTCTGGAACATTCGTCCTAGCTATGCAAAGTTCAAGGGGTAATTTAAATCCATCAAACTTAATGAAAATTACTTGGGGTATTTTACAATCATTAACTGCAATTATTCTGTTATGGTCTGGGGGCTTAGGCGCAATAGTTAGTGCATTAATCATTATTGGCTTTCCACTAGCCATCATTTTAATACTTACAATCTTTTCCTTAATGAAGTCCTTTAAAAAAGAGACAATTATAAACCCCCAAAAAAATTTAAATGAAGCAAAACAAAAAGTCGTCTAAGAGTTGAAATTTGACATTGATAGTACAAAAAGGGGTCCTACCAACAAACCGCGGATAACATACGCTAAGAGACAATAAAACGAGCTATTAAGCTCTATAAGGGGTACCCACCACATGCCCATCAAGCTAAGGCAAATTGTTACCCCCTAAACGAAAAAAGCGCTATCCTTTCTGTAATATGATGGAAAGGATGGTGCTTTTTATGTCTCGTAATGTTTCAGATGAATTGAACCTGTTTTCGCTGGAATTACAACAATCTTTATCTCCTCATGTCCTCAAACAATTGGCCAAAAAGGTAGGTTTTGTTAAGAGGTCCAGTAAGTATCAAGCGAAAGATTTAGTTGCTTTGTGCGTATGGTTAAGCCAAAAGGTAGCGAATACTTCCTTAACTCAGCTATGTTGCTGTCTAGAATCTTCAACTGGTGTATTAATGAGTCCCGAAGGACTCAATCAACGTTTTAATCCTTCAGCAGTCAGGCTCCTACGAAACGTATTCACTTCCTTACTTACTCAGAAGATACAAACTTATCAGGCTCTTTCTCATCGTTATGCATCTCAGTTTCAGCGTATGCGAATCTTGGATTCTACGACGTTTCAACTTCCAGATGTTTTTGCTTCAACTTACCAAGGATCAGGAGGAAGTAGTCATACAGCTGGCGCGAAGATCCAATTGGAATACGATCTTCTCAGCAGCCAATTCCTGCATGTGCGCTCTGTACGTGGGTCAGTTGGTTCAACAGAAGTTAGATTTCCCCAAGGATCATAACTGTATGAAGCCACTTCTGCTCCGTTTGAATCAACAATGCTTACCACATCTCCTCGCTGATTAGTCATGTAGAAAAACGTTTCTCCATTCTGATTGGTTAAGCTAATCGGATCACCATTATTCCATGTAAATGACCAGATCGTTTTACCTGATCCATCTGTAACTCTAATTAGGTCAGAATCATCATAATGATAATTATAAATTTTTGAGCCAACATATTTTGTTTTCCTCAAACCATTAGGATGATATGTAAAGCTTGCTTTAGTCTGTCCATTAAAATCCTTCACTGAAAGGAGCTGGTCTTCACCATCCCAATTATAGTTGTGCTTATCATCTTGAAGAAGATTACCTGCAAGATCATAATTATATCCTTCTACTTCATTAGCAGAATTAAATGATAAACTTTTTCCATTAGGGTTTAATAAATTACCTGATTTATCATATTGATATTGAACCGTATTTCCATTGTAAGTCCAAGTATCAAGTCGCCCTGCAAAATCGTACGTATAAGTATGATTAGAAATTCCATCAAAGTATGTTTTTATATTTCCATCGGGATAATAGGTATAGCTTAAATTGGTTTTATCATGATCTCCAATTAAGCTCTGACTAATTACCTGCCCAGCAGCATCGTAATCTTGATACAAATACGCCTTTCCAAAAGTTAAACGTATTGGATCGTTGCTTTCGTTATAATATAGACCGACTACCATTCCATTATGATGTTTAATTGAAGTTAGACGTTTTAGAATATCATAACCAAAGGTTGTAGTATGGGCACTTCCATTAACCGTCTCAATGTAAGACTTTCTAAGTCCGTTACCTAAACTTTGTAAGTCATTATCATATACATTTTCTAAACGATAACCATCAGGTTCTTGCGCAATTTATAATCGACTATTTTCATCGTACTCATAGGAATATACTTTGTCATCTGCTACTTTGATCGAGCTAACGTTATCTATACGGTCATATGAATACGTGAATAATTTTTGACCATTTAAAAACAAAAGGGATATTTGTAAAGAATTTTCAAATAATATACAGTTTTTAGAATGTTATGATAAGTTATTGACATCATGTCATATTCTTTGGTACGATTTTACTAGAATAATAAAATAAGATAAAGGAGGTTTATTATGTTATTTGATTCATTTCATTCCACATTGGAATACGCAAAACAACTGGACAAAGAAGATGCACTTTCTGGTTATCGGGAAGAATTTTATTTAAAATCTGGCTCCATCTACATGGATGGAAACTCATTGGGACTTCTTTCGAAAAGAGCTGAACGTACGCTGTTGGAATCTTTAGATGATTGGAAAGAACATGGTATTGATGGATGGACACAAGGAAAGCACCCATGGTTTTCATTGTCAGAGAAATTAGGCGAGATGAGTGCTACATTAGTGGGAGCATTACCTGAGGAGGTAATTGTAACCGGTTCCACAACTGTTAATTTGCATCAGCTTGTAGCAACATTTTATAAGCCGCAAGGAGAACGCACAAAAATATTAGCAGATGAACTAACCTTTCCATCTGATATTTATGCCCTTCAAAGCCAGCTCCGCACGCATGGATACGATCCAGAAACCCATCTAATACGTGTAAAAAGCAAGGATGGCCGATTTTTAGAAGAAGCCGATATTATTGAAGCGATGACCGATGATATTGCTTTGGTTATATTGCCAACCGTACTTTATCGGAGCGGTCAAATATTAAATATGAAACGATTAACAGCAGAAGCACAGAAACGGGGTATTTTAATTGGATTTGACGGATGTCATTCGATAGGTGCGATTCCACATTCGTTTAGTGAATGGGGAGTGGACTTTGCGTATTGGTGCAATTATAAACATTTAAACGGAGGACCTGGATGTGTTGGCGGCTTATATGTGAACCGTAAACATTTTGGAACGAAGCCTGGATTGGCTGGATGGTTCGGCTCTAGAAAAGATAAACAATTTGACATGGAACATACGTTAACGCCAGCTGAATCAGCAGGAGCCTATCAAATTGGGACGCCCCATGTGTTAAGCCTTGCACCTTTAATTGGATCTTTAGAAATTTTTAAAGAAGCTGGTATTAAAAATATTCGTGAAAAGTCTCTTGAAATTAATCGATATTTAATGAACTTAATTGAATATGAGTTAAAAGACTACGGGTTTGTCATAGGTAATCCTAGAGAGGACATACGTCGTGGAGGTCATGTGAGCCTTGAACATGAAGAAGCTGCACGCATTTGCAAGGCATTAAAAGATAACGGTGTGATTCCCGACTTCCGTGCACCTAACATCATTCGTCTTGCTCCAGTTGCATTGTATACTTCTTACAAGGAAACTTGGGAAGTGGTACAAATTCTCAAAAAAATCATGTCAGATAAACAATATGAAAAATTTGAGAATAAACGTGAAGTAGTGGCATAAAGTGAAACTTCCGTCAGATGAGGATTAATCTCCTGATGAATAGTTGAACGAATCAGTTCCAGGTTAGCCCGCGCTAAATAAAATGGTGATCCTATAATTATTGGATAAAGTCATTGGGTAAAAAGGGGGATGAATATGGAGAACAACAATACTCAATTGAATAATCAAAATGAACCGGAACTAAAGCGTGATTTAAAAACAAGCCAGCTTACGATGATTGCTATGGGGTGTGCCATCGGAACAGGGCTGTTCCTTGGAAGCGGGCTAGCCATTAAAACAGCAGGTCCCAGTGTTTTGCTCAGTTATGGGTTAGGTGCATTTATCGTATTACTTTTAATGGGATGTTTAGCTGAAATGACGGTCGCCCATCCTACCTCAGGATCTTTTGGAACAATTTCTGAAAAATACATTAATCCAATGGCAGGCTTTCTTGTTCGTTATTCATATTGGGTAGCCAATGTCCTTGCTGTTGGGGTAGAAGTAAGTGCAATAGCAGTGTATATGAAATACTGGTTTCCTGATGTGCCTGGCTTCGTATGGATTTTGTTTTTTGCAGCTGTATTGATTTATGTCAACGCTACTAGTGTAAACACATTTGCTACATTTGAGTATTGGTTCTCCATGATAAAAATTAGCGCAATTGTTGGTTTCATTCTACTTGGTTCCTATGTTCTATTCGGTGCATCTGGACAGCCGGATATAGGTCCAGAAAATATTGTGAATGACGGAGGTTTTATGCCGTTTGGCTGGTGGGGGATGTGGGTTGCTATTTTTATTTCTCTATTCAGCTTTTTAGGAACAGAAATGATAGCGGTTACATCAGGGGAAGCAAAGGACCCAGACATTGCGGTGCCAAAAGCATTGAAAGCAACTGTATTCCGTTTGTCTACATTCTATGTGCTCACAATTGGCATCATGTTAATGATTGTTCCATGGCAATCAGCGTCAGTCGATAAAAGTCCTTTTGTAAAAGTAATGGAAATCTTGAACATTCCAGGTGCATCTGGAATTATGAATTTTATCATATTAACAGCTGCACTATCAGCTATGAATAGCCAGCTATATGCTTCAACACGCATGATGTTTTCATTATCAAGGGGGAACTTTGCACCAGCTTTTTTAGGGAAAATTAACAAAAAAGGAGTTCCGACAAGAGCCCTTGCCGTTTCAACTCTTGGGATTTTTATTGCTGCAGGAGTTAATGCGCTGCTTCCGGGTTCATCCTATGCATTAATGATGGGAATTTCCATGTTTGGTGCTATATTCACATGGTTTATGGTGTTTGTTTCTCATTTGTTTTTCAGAAGAAAGTGGGAGAAAATGGGCGGACGTAAATTACCTGTTAGAATGCTGGGTTTTCCATATTTAACGATATTAGGTGCGTTTCTTCTATTTAGTTTATCAATTACAACATGGTTTACAGATTTCAAGATTATGCTTCAATTCGGGATTCCATGGTTACTGTTTTTATCTATTGTTTATTATATTTGGAAAAAAAGAAATATGAACGAAAAGTCATCACAGGAATCGGATGTTTTTCTGAAAGAGAATATAGAATAGATTGACAGAATAAGTAGTATTGAGATTTTTCCTAGATCAGCTAAGTATATAAGAAAAGAATGGGGATTGGGTATGAACAACATAAATAACAATGAACAGAATGTAAGTATGGGGCTAGAAAAAGAAATACAAACAGATTTTCAAAAATCAATGTCTTACGGAGATTATCTCCATCTAGATAAAATATTATCAAGTCAGCATAGATTGTCCACACACCATGATGAAATGCTTTTTATCATTATCCATCAGGCAAGTGAGTTATGGATGAAGCTCATTTTACATGAGTTGTCAGCAGCTATTCAATGTATCCGCACTAACAATTTGGAACCTTCATTTAAAATGTTATCGCGGGTTTCGAGAATTCAGCAGCAGCTGATCCAGTCTTGGAGCGTTCTTTCAACTCTGACTCCAGCCGAATACATGGAATTCAGGGATAAATTGGGACACTCTTCTGGATTTCAGTCTTATCAGAATCGTTTGATTGAATTTGCACTAGGAAACAAAAATGCCCATATGCTATCGGTCTATCAACATCAAACTGACTTAAACGAACAAATGCATCAGGCGCTTCATGAGCCGAGTATTTATGATGCAGCAATTAACGCTCTTGTCATGCGTGGATTGCCTGTTGATCAAGAAGCTCTTAATAGGGATTGGTCACAAAACTATCAATCGAATGCAAGTGTAGAAGAAGCATGGTTGACAGTTTATCGAAATGTCGATCAATATTGGGATTTATATGAGTTGGCAGAGAAGTTAGTTGACATTGGCACTCAACAGCAATTATGGCGCTTTAATCATATGAGTACTGTGGAAAGAATAATTGGGCATAAACAAGGAACAGGGGGATCATCAGGTGTTACATATTTAAAAAAAGCTCTGGACCAGCAATTCTTCCCGGAACTATGGAGTCTAAGAACGAAGCTGTGATTAAAAACCTCGATGAATTAATATATTGGCAATAAAGCCATTTTGTGAAATCAAAGAAACGTGATTGTATCAACGTTTCTTTGATTTAATTTCCGTAAAGTGTAATTATATTAAACCAAAACTGTGTTAAACCTCATTATATATCATTCTTCTTTTAGCATCTGAATGATTTATAAAATAGGAGTGATGAAATTTTTTATTTAATAAATATATCTCGTAAGAGACCGTAGATCAACTATGTTTTAATTTAAGACATTTTAATTAGAAAATGCATATCCATAATAAAATGCAGTAATGTTTTACAAAAATTATGGATTTGAGATAACAAGCTAAGGTGAAAAATATCCAGGTGTAGTGCGATTTTTATGCGAATGTAAAATGCATTGAGTTTGAATGCAGTAATGGAGTTCTACATCCATACCACATGCACGTTCAATGATAAAGTCTATTTTATCAAGGAGCGCATCTTTAGCCGGTTGAGTTTATTGCTGTGAACTCTCTGGCTTGGAAGCCTCATCATCGCTACAATCTCTTCAGTACCTAAAATCACTCGCTTTTTCATCGTCTCCATCGGATAAATGCGATTCTTATACTCCCAGCGAAACAATGGCCGAATCGTACGGAACCACCACCATTCCCGTCCCTTTAGCTGATTTAACAGTCCACTTGAAAAAGTGCCGATAGAACCTTTAGCACTCTTAATCAGCTCTTTGGAATCACGTTTGTCTCTTCCAAATGCAACAGCTTTAATGGCCATCCTCGAAAGAACCCTCGTCGCCCTCTATCGCTGATAAGTAGGGGAGATGACAGCTGTTAAAGCCATGGGTCAATTTATCTACAAGATAGATGAAATTATCAAATTTCTTTCCTCTATAAAACGAAAAAATCCTTGATATACCTAACTGAAAATTGCACATGAAATAAGGATGTATCATTAAATACTTTTCCAGAATGAATGTAAATTATGTTCTAATATTCAAAAGATTGTAAAAAATTTCTTGACTGTTTAAATTAGTTCAGCCTATACTTTTCATATAGTTTGTTAGTAACCTTAACAAACGAAAGGCAGGTGACTGATGTGACGTCTTTTTCAAAAGGAAAAGCAAGTCCTCCATTACTGAGAGAGCTAAATCGAAATTTAATATTACAGGAGCTTCGATCCCATCCACTTCAGTCTCGAGCCGCATTATCAAAAAAAACAAAATTAAGCAGACCTAGTGTGTCAGAACTGGTAAAAGAAATGATAAAAGAGGGACTAATTCGCGAAGTTGGCATAGGGAACTCTACTTCAAGTGGTGGACGCAAACCCATTTTACTGGAGTACAATGCTCAATCAAATTTTGTAGTGGGTTCTATTTTCCAAGATGGGTTAATGAAAGTGACACTTGCAGATATGGATGGGAATTTGATCAAAACTTTAAGTGAGTTCATTACAATGCCTGCTAACGATAGCGCTATTTTTAACGCAGTGGATTCTTTGTTGACCAAGATCATCACTTCATTTGCAATATCCAAGAACCAGATTCTAGGCATGGTCATCGGCGTACCAGGAATCACCACAGAAACAGGAGAAGGAATAGGGTTTTCTCCAGGGCTATCATGGTCTGACACCGATGTTGTAAAAGCATTTGAAGAACATATCGGTGTACCTGTGGTCATTGACAACGATGTGAATCTAATGGCACTCGGTGAATTTCATAAAGGGTTGGGTGTCAAATATCAAAATACCATATACCTATTTGCTGGAAACGGAATTGGAAGCGCTATCATTTTAAACGGGGAATTTATAAGGGGTGCACATAAGGCAGCCGGAGAGATTGGGTATATGCTAATCGGTGACACTTTAAATAAAAAAAAAGACATGGGTGTTTTTGAATCCAATTATGGTTCTACTAGGTTATTGCAAAGGATGGAAAGCATAGGTCTTCCTGTTGATTATAGTAAAAGAGCTATTACTCAGCTTCAAAGCTTCTCTTCGCAACATTCAACTGCTCGTGATTTATTAAATGAACTTCTTAAAAACTGGACTACAGCCATTGTAAACCTCGCGAGCATCCTGGATCCTGAACTCATTATTCTTTCTGGAGATATGTCAGACCTGCAGAACGAGTACTTGGAGAAATTAATTAAAAGCATAGATACATACATTCCCAAATTACCATTAATAGTTTTAACAACTCTTGGTTCTAAAGCTGGACTATATGGTGCAGTTCATCTAGCACTGGGGGAATTCACCCAGTTCGGCTCTCAGAATAGATCATTATAATCTAGGAGGGGTAAACATGTTTAAGAAAAAGGGGTTATTTAGCTTACTTTTGGTTATGGTAATGCTCTTCATTGCTGCATGCAGCAGCAATAGCAGCGGGGGAAATGAAACAAAAGGAAATGACCCAAAAAATGAAGGCGATACAGGTAAACTTGTAATTTACACAGCTCGTGACCAAGCGGTTGTAGACAAAGTAATTGGAATGTTTAACGAAAAGTATCCCGATATAGAGGTCGAGACACTTACGATGGGAGCCCAACAAATCTTAGAGCGTGTTCGTGGAGAGAAAGCGAATCCACAGGCTGATTTTTGGTGGGGAGGCACTCAATCTTCTCTTATGGTAGCAGCAGATGAAGATCTTCTTGCAGAGTTTAAACCATCTTTTGATGATGTGATTAAAGAAGAACATAAAGATTCTGAGGGCCGTTGGTATGGGGAAATGCTTTTACCTGAAGTTATTATGATTAACAGTGAAGCTCTAAAGAAAAAAGATGCGCCAAAAGACTGGGATGATCTTTTAGATGAAGAATGGAAGGACAAGATTGTCATTCGTGGTGTTATGGCTTCTGGAACGATGAGAACGATTTACTCATCTATGATTTTCCGTGAAGGGGCAGAGACTCCTGAGAAAGGTTATGAATGGTTAGAAAAGCTTGATGCTAATACGAAAGAGTATGCTCAAGACCCGACTAATTTATATTTGAAGTTAGCTAGACAAGAAGGTTTAATTTCACTTTGGAATCTGCAAGATATTCTCCTTCAAAAAAATGAAAATAACCAGCCTTTTGATTATGTCTATCCAGAAAGCGGTGCACCAATTTTAGTTGATGGAGTAGCCATGGTAGAGGGTGCAAAAAACAAGTCTAATGCAGAAAAATTCTATGAGTTCCTGTTCTCAAAAGAAACAAGAGCTAAACTTGCCGATGAATTATATCAAATTCCAACACGTACGGATATTGCAGAAGAAGATATGCCTGAATGGTATAAAGAGTTAGATCTAAAAGCGCTCGATATCGATTGGTCAGTAATGGCAGAAAAAGAAGCCGAGTGGATGCAGCATTGGGATGAAAATATTAAAGGAAAATAATAGTGCCATAAAACATTTTTAAGTAAGGCAATGTTGAATTTTACAGCTGCTTCATCTGTTAATAGGCTGGCCTTGAGAAGATGATAAACTCTCGAGGCCTCTTTATTTCAACTAACATGAAGTGTCCATGAAAATGAGGTGCATAAAGATGAAAAGCGTGAAGCTAGATAAAGTAAGCAAAATGTTTGGGAAGGCTCGTGGCGTAAGTAACGTTGATATTACCATAAAGCCAGGTGAGTTTTTTACATTCTTAGGACCGAGTGGGTGTGGCAAAACCACAACCCTGAGAATGATTGCTGGTTTCTACTTTCCTTCTGATGGAAAAGTGCTCTTTGATAATCAGGATGTGACGACCCTACAGCCTAACAAAAGGAATATTGGGATGGTTTTTCAAAACTATGCACTGTTTCCCCATATGACAGTTTTTGAGAATATCGCTTTCGGTCTAGAAGTTCGAAAGTTAAGCAAAACAGAAATTAAAAGTAAGGTTGAACGGGCACAGTTAATGGTGCATCTCGATCAATATGGCCACCGAAAAATAAATGAGTTATCAGGAGGACAGCAGCAGCGCGTTGCCCTTGCAAGAGCTCTTGTAATTGAGCCTAGCATCCTTCTTTTGGATGAACCACTATCAAATTTAGATGCAAAGTTGCGGGAAGAGACGCGCCTTGAAATCAAACGATTACAGTTAGAACTTGGTGTGACAACCATTTATGTTACCCATGATCAAACAGAAGCAATGGCGATGTCAGACAGAATTATGGTTATGAACAATGGTGTTGTTCAGCAGGTTGGATCACCAGAAGAAATCTATAATAAACCAGTTAATAACTTCGTTGCTTCATTTATAGGAGAAGCCAATGTCCTAGATGCAACCATTGAGAACATATCAGGAAACGAAGTAACGGTGAAAACTGCAGATGGGTTGAATTTTAAAGGTAGGACTGAAAATACGTCACCGAACGTGACTTTTCGTAAAGGAGAATCTATTAAGCTATCAATACGTCCAGAAGCTTTTGCAGAGGGAGAAGGGCCAAATCAGTTCAATGCAGAAGTTCAGTTTGTGGAATTTACAGGTGTCACCATCAACTATATTGTAAAAGTAAACGAAACCTCGCTTAAAATAATGGTTGTAAATAAAGGAAATAAGGTGCTTAGCCGGGGAGAGAAAATTACGCTCCACATTCCTGATCGAAGTATCTATTTCATTGGAGAATAGGAGGTGAAAATGGATGGCTTCAATGCAGGATAAATCAAACACTGAAAATTTTTGGCCAAGGCTCTCACGTTCAAAATATTTTATTTATGTTCTTGTTTCCCCCATTTTTTTAATCCTCCTAGCATACGTTATTTATCCTTTTTATCAAACGTTTCTAGAGAGCTTTTCTAATGAGGGCAGTACACTTGCTAACTACAAGAAATTTTTCAGTCTTGAAAGCACAGCAAACCTTGAAGCGTTGTGGAACAGTGTGTATATATCGGTTTTAAGCGTCATTACTTGTGCCCTAGTTGGAGTCGCAATGGCCTTTTTACTGGAACGATATGAATTTCCCGGCAGAAAGATTCTGTCTGTACTTGTACTTGTCCCTATGGCATTGCCACCTCTTGTTGGGGTACTATCGTTTACATTCTTGTATGGAGAAAGTGGAATTTTCCCTCGCGCAGTACAGGAGCTCTTCAATTTAGATAGCGTTCCTTTTTCTTTAAAAGGAATCACAGGCGTTATCGTTGTCCATACATTCACTATGTACACTTATTTCTACCTAACGGCGTCTGCTGCAATTAAAGGGCTTGATCCTTCTTTGGAGGAGGCAGCTACGAGCTTGGGCTCTGGCAGAATACGCATTTGGTTAAAAGTAATTTTGCCGATGCTTACCCCTGCTCTGGTTGCTTCGTCCTTACTGGTTTTTATGATAGCGATGGCTTCTTATACTGCCCCATTGATATTCGGTGTGGAACGAACAATGACGATGCAGATTTACCTTTCTAGAACTAATGGGAACCTGGATATGGCTGCAACTCAGTCTACAATTCTATCGTTTGTTTCAATTTCCTTCCTTATCTTGATGAGATGGTATCAAAACAAACGTAACTATCAAAACCAAAGTAAAGGAATCAGCGTCCATCGGACAGAAGTACGTTCTTCCTTTATGAAATACTTCTCTATGATGCTCTCAATTATCGGTGTTGTCATTTTATTGCTACCAATTCTTGTTTTAGTTCTTATTTCTTTTTCAGTAGATGGGACTTGGACGGTTCAAGTTTTGCCGCCAGCCTATACATTTGAACATTATCTAGCTCTTTTTACAGATGAACGAACATGGCGGCCGATATGGAACTCAATTCAAATGAGCTTTGTTGCCACCATAGGAAATATCATTTTCGGTGTAGCTGCAGCTTATGTTATGGTCCGGACTAAATTTAAAGGAAAAACAGTTTTAGATATTCTGATTATGGTACCTTGGGCACTCCCAGGAACGGTTGTAGCGGTAAACCTTATTGCTGCATTCAGCGAACCATCTGTATTCAGCTTTAATCAAGTTCTGATTGGGACGTTCTGGATTCTTCCACTTGCTTACTTTGTCAGACACTTGCCACTCATTTTCAGGTCAACCTCTGCAAGTTTAATGCAAGTGGATCAATCAATCGAAGAAGCAGCAAGAAGTCTGGGGGCTAGTTGGATGACTTCCTTCCGGAGAATTGTCCTCCCTATGACTATGACGGGTATTCTTGCAGGTACATTGCTCGCATTTGTACAGGGTATCGGCGAATTTGTCGCTTCAATCTTAATTTATAGTACATCGACAATGCCCTTATCTGTTGCGATATTCCAAAAAATGTATGCTTTTCAATTTGGGACAGCATGTGCATACGGTGTATTGCAAATCCTGTTAATTCTTATCGTCCTATTCGTCTCACAAAAATTGACAAATGGAAAAGCTGGATCTGCAATGTAAAGGGGAGAAAACAGATGAACGCATTTGAAATACATGGACGACAATTAGATGAATTAAAACAAGCTGCCTTTGTGGTACTGCCTCTTGGAAGTTTTGAATACCACGGTCCCCATTCTCCCTATGGTACGGACATTATTCTTGCTGAAAGCTTCGGGGGGTTAATTCATAAAGACCTTGGTGGCATCGTCTATCCAACTGTTCCCTATTCATCCTGTCCAGGAAAAACGGCTAAGTATCCAGGAACCATTTCTGTTCGACCATCTATCATGCTTGAATACTTGTCGGATATATTAGAGGGAATACTCAAACTTGGTGTCCAAAGGATTATTCTCCTAAATGCGCATGATGCTAACATGGGACTATCTCGATCGGTCGCGGAATATATATCCATTCGTCATCCAAATGCAAAGTTTCTATTAATAAATTGGTGGCAAATGGTCGAAATTGAGAAAGCTGAGGAAATCGGATTTATTGGTACAAGCGGAAGAGGACATGGAGGTCCATTTGAAATGTCTGCAGTAAAGGCATTCAGGCCTGATCTAGTAAAAGTAGAAAGAGAAGATAATGAGTTCAGTGACACAAACAAGTATTCAACTCTCCCATATATAACCGTTGAGGGAGCACCTGAGAGTTGGGATGGTTATACAGGATTAATTGTACAAACAGCCCAGGAAAAGGGAGAAGTAATTGTCAGAACAGCGGCTGATAACATGAATAAGCTGATAAAAAATTGGCTTATCGGTACCGGGAAAGGGGTTTGACATGGATTTAACATTAAGAAATCAAATTATTGAATTCGAAGGAGATTCATTTCCCTCAAAATCTTATACATCAATGGTTTTAAAACCAGCTTACAATGAGGCAAAACAGAATTTTTTAAAGTCAATGCTTCAAATTCACACAGCTCATCTAGTGATGCTTCAAGAGCAAGGTCTAGTTACTGAGGAAGAAGGAAAGAAAATTGGTCAGGCAGTTGGCAATATAGAAGTTGAAAAACTTCAAAAAGGGGAATACGATCCACAGTTTGAGGATCTTTTCTTCCAAGTGGAGCACAACCTGATTGAGCAGGCTGGAGATATTGCAGGCAACCTTCATATTGGGCGCAGCCGCAACGACATGGGCATCGCCATTTATCGAATGACCCTTAGAGAGAAAATTTTAGATCTCCTTGAAGGGGCTCTACATTTAAGGGAATCATTGATCGAACTCTCAAAAGAACATATTGATACCATCATGATTGGTTATACACATACACAACAGGCACAGCCGACAACACTTGGACATTATTTCAACGCCATGACTGATATGCTTACACGGGACATTATACGTCTACAATCGGCCTACAAAACAGTTAACCGAAGCAGTATGGGTGCTGCAGCCCTCACTACATCCGGCTTTCCAATCAGTCGTAGCCGCATGCAGGAGCTGCTTGGATTTGAAGATATAATTGATAATGCTTGGGATGCCGTTTCAGGTGCGGATTACATTATGGAAACAGCCTCTGCTGTACAAGTTGCTGCACTCAATCTTGGAAGGTCTACTCAGGATTTCTTGCTATGGGGCACTCAAGAATTTGCATCTTTCCAACTTGCAGCCCCTTACGTTCAAATCAGTTCTATCATGCCACAAAAGCGAAATCCAGTTTCTATAGAACATATGAGAGCCCTGCTTTCTGGTGTAGCCGGTGATGCTCAGACTGTTCTCACCATGGTGCACAATACACCTTTTGGCGATATCGTAGATACAGAGGACGACATGCAACCATACCTCTGGAAAGCAATGGATCGACTCAAAGGAATATATCAACTCTTGTCAAGTGTGCTATTGACTATGAATGTGAATAGGGACCTTTTGTTAAATAGAGCTAAAGAGAGTTTTGCCAATGTTACTGAGCTTGCAGATACCATTGTTCGGGAAGACGGCCTCTCTTTCCGCCAATCACACCATATTGTTAGCGGTGCCGTCACGTCGCTTACTCAATCAGGAAAAGGTTCTCTGAGAGATCTTACTCTAGCGCTAGTGAACGAGCATGCTGAACAAGTTATTGGAAAACCATTAACTCTAACGGAAGATGTCTTTAAGAATGCATTGAATCCCGTCTTTTTTGTCCATGTACGGACATTACCGGGAGGACCTGCGCCTAGCAGAATGGCAACTACTCTGAACAATAAGAAAGAAGAACAGCAACAGTTACTAGATTGGATGAAAAGCAAGAAAGAAGCCCTGGAACAGTATGAGCAGATATTAAAATTGTATGTTCTGAAGTGGGCTCATAAAAGTGAATAATGCAACGTTTCCCCTCTTAGCTGTAGATGGAGGGGGAACGAAGACACTTGCTGTCATGACTGATTCCCAAGGTAAAGTATTGGGAATTGGTCGATCAAATGCTTCAAACTATCAGGTAGCAGGTATTGAAGGAGCTAAAAATGCTCTTTTGAAGGCTATTAAAGAAGTGAGAATAAAGGTTTGCGAGAAGAGAGATCAGATTAAATTTCAAACTGGTGTTTTTGCCTTGGCAGGTATCGATACTTCTGAAGACAGAGATGTAGTAACGCGAATTGTCAACGACGTTTGTAACAGAACCGGACTCTATTTTGAGAAACTTATTGTGGAGAATGATGCCCTTTCTACTTTGATTGGAGCCACATCTAACCAACCTGGGGCTCTTGTGATATCCGGTACGGGGTCCATTGCATTTGCCCATAATGGAAAGGGCGAATACGTCCGCGCAGGAGGCTGGGGTCATAAAATCGGTGATGAAGGAAGTGGCTATTGGATTGGAATGGAGGCCATTCGTGCAATCTTAAAAATGAGTGATGGACGCGGACCAAATACGCTATTAAGAGATAGAGTTTTAGAGGCAATCAACCTGCCAAAAGTTGAATCACTTTATAACTGGGTATATGGTACAAAAAGTTCGGTGGACACAATAGGCGCAATCGCTCAGATCGTAGAAGCATGTACAGTGGAAGGAGATGCCGTTTCCCAAAATATTCTAGACTTAGCAACTGATGAACTTTTTTCATTGCTGTATACTGTAATGGAAAAAACATTAAACGCTGATGAAAACATTACGATAGTACTCCAAGGCGGTATTCTTA
Organism: Bacillus sp. F19; assembly: GCA_023823795.1. Taxonomy (NCBI): domain Bacteria; kingdom Bacillati; phylum Bacillota; class Bacilli; order Caryophanales; family Bacillaceae; genus Bacillus; species Bacillus sp. F19. The sequence continues at coordinate 431,993 of CP085711.1, read as the reverse complement.
AGCATAATCACTATATCCAAAAACAATTAGGAGATAAAGTGAAAGGTCAATTCCCAAATAGTCGTTTGATTCTGGCCAACCTTGAACCCTTCCAATACATTGTTCAGAGAGGGCTGTTGAACAATTTGAAATAAATGATTAAAAAAGAACCTGCTTTGAGATAACTGATCACCAAAAGCAGGTTCTTTTTTGTTAATACGTTGAAGGTATAGAAAACCATATTTATGAATGTTGAATAATGCTGTCGTACTCTCTTAAGAAAAGGGATACAGCTCCGAATGCTCCAGATTTTTCACCTAAAAAGGAGCACTTCAGTTCTACCGTGCTTGGAAGGTACTGCAACATTATTTCTTGCAATCTTGGCAGGATCAGCTCAGATGATTTTAGTACGCCTCCGCCCAAAATAATGACCTCCGGGTTTAGCAAACTTGCAGCATTAATAATGCCATACGCTAAATGTTCATTGGCTTCATTTATAGTCGAAAGTGCGATTTCATCCCCTAGCTTAGCTGCATTAAACGCATCTTCGCCAGTTAATCCAGAAGAATTCGCTTGAGTATGCAAGGGATGGTCAGAGATTTCCTTAATTCTATCAGTAAATTTGTTACCAATGGATTTCCCTCCAGCAACGCTCTCTAGATAACCATAATGGTTAAAAGTAGGTTTAAAATCATTCATCAAATCGTTCTTATCCGTGACCATATATCCCATTTCACCAGCTGCACTTGATGAGCCTCTGTATAGTTGATTGTTTATAATAATCCCACTCCCGATGCCTGTGCCTACTGAAATGTACAAAACGTTCCTATTGTTTTTAGCGTTACCAAGCCACTGTTCACCTAGACAGGCAACATTGACATCATTATCAACAAATACAGGAAAAGGAAAGAATTTCTTTGCATCTTCAATAAAAGGATACTGAATCCAATTTAAGCTAGGGGCTTCTATTACTAATCCACTAGAAGTGTTTGTTATTCCTGGAACACCAACGCCCATACCTAATATTTGGGTAACGTCGATATTCTGGTTTTTCATCATATTATCCACTTTTTTTGCTAACTGTTTAAGCAATCCAGAGTTTAGATATTTTTGGGTTGCGAAACTGCTGAACGCAATTATGTTACCTCCCAGATCACATAAGACCGTTCTCACATTGGTACCACCTATATCTGTTCCAATGATATAAGCTGCCTTTTCATTAAAATAAAGTTGAATCGGCCTCCTGCCACCTTGGGAAGAGGATTCACCGATACCTTTTTCAAAAACCCAATTTTCTTGGATTAGTTCGTCAACTAACAATGAAACAGTGGGCTTGCTTATTTTCGTTTTCACAGCTATCTCTGCTCTTGAAGTAGGAGATTGATCTTTAATACATTGAAGAATACATTTTTTATTGAAAGATTTCATATGCATCGGAATTCCCTTAAAAGTCATTACATCTAGGCCTCAACTTATATGTTAATAGAGTTTATTTAATTAAAATATAACTCAATCTCACCATGTTTACAAAGATTATCCCTACTAAATATGTTGGAATAATCGCCCAGTGTTTTAAGTGTCAAACTATCATTTTTAGTTTTCTGAAAATAAAGAGTATTTACAACATTATCTCTTTGAGGTTATCATTAGGTAAGGTTTCACACTTCTAGTTAGTTAGGTAGACTTACTAACATACTAAATACCTAGGTAGAAAGGAGTGTCTTATTAACGAGGAAATCAAATAATGAAAGGGGTACGAAAAATGAAGAAGTTTATCGTAGTATTGTTTTCAATCATTCTTATTATTTCTACACTGCCAATCGGAGGAAATGCAACTGCATCACAGAAAGATCCAGATGTAGATTTATGGAATGCTCTTAAACCACTTGAAACCACTGTTACCTTTTTAAATACAGGGGCCCATCCAGATGATGAAAGAAGTGACTTTTTAGCTTATTTATCAAGAGGACTTGGTGTTACCACTTCGAGTCTTATAGCTAACCGAGGCGAAGGGGGGCAGAATGAGATTGGAAATGAGTTAGACAACGCCCTTGGAATTATTCGGTCCAGGGAAATGATAGAAGCGTCCAAAATTACAGGTGTAAAAGCATACCATCTTAGTGAAACGACATCTGATCCTATATACGATTTCGGTTTCTCAAAAACTCCTGAAGAAACTTTAGAAAAGTGGGGAGAAGACCTTACGTACGAACGTTTAATACGTTTTATTCGTACTTATCAGCCAGATATCCTAATGCCATCGTTTAGAAATGATCATACTCAGCACGGGCACCACCGTGCAATGGAGATTCTAAGTGAACGTGCATTTGAAGATGCAGCCAATCCAAAAGTATATCCAGAACACTTAAAAGAAGGACTGTCTGTATGGCAGGTAAAAAAATTATTTTTGCCAGCAGAATCTCCACAAACAGCGACCACCTCTATCGAAATCGGAATGTTCGATCCCATCTACAACATGACCTATCCTCAGTTAGGAGAAGAATCTCGTTACATGCACAAGAGTCAAGGCATGGGTAATGATATTCCTGCTGCTCCTAGACAAATCCATTTAGAACTACTTAAAAATGCAGTTGATACAAAAGGTAGTTTTGAACTCTTCGCCGGGGTTCCATACGATCTGGCAGAATGGGCTCAGGTACTTCCAAAGAAAGAAAAATCCCTGAACGTACATTTTACAAAGTTGCAAAAAAATTTAAACTCTATCATTACAGCTTATCCTAATCGAGATAGAGTATTTACAAAAACACAGAATGCATTGAATGAAGTGCGAAAACTAATTAAGAAAACAGAAAAATCGAAGCTGGATGAGAAGTTAAAGGCAGACCTCCTCCATAAACTTTCTATTAAAGAGGATCAATTAGAAACAGTGAGCTTTGTTTCTTCGAGTCTTGAAGTTTCGGCTAAAGCGGAATCAAATGTCCTGACAAAAGGTCAAACAACATCCGTGACAGTTACGCTTAAGAATGGGGGACAACAAATCCTTAAAGACACAGACATTTTTTTAGACGTTCCTAAACACTGGAAAGCATCAACAAAAGATGATGTGAATGATCTCTCTCCTGGTAAGAAAGTGAAAATACTCTACAAGGTTGAAGTACCTAATAGCGCGAAAGACTATCATGCTTATGACCACCCTGCTATACTTGTCAAAATTGATTTTAAGAATCGCGGAACAAAGACTGAACACACAGAAGATTTAGATGGAACAGTTGCTGTTCTTCCAGATATCTCTCTCACAATGTCTCCTAAAGATATTGTTGTGAATACAGCGAAGGTGCATGAAGAAATGCCTGTTAAAGTAAAACTTAAAAACTATAACAGCGGTAAAATCCAATCATCCGTTTCCTTGAACATTCCTGATGGATGGGCAGTAACGCCAGAAAAAGCATCAGTTAATTTCGACAATCAGTTCGAGGAAAAAGAAGTAGCGTTTAAGCTTATCCCCCCTAAAGACATTATCGAGGGTGAATTTGATATAGGCGCTGAAGCAGTAGCAAACGGAAAAGCCTACAATACAACCATTCAGGAAATAAGCTATGATCACATAGGTACCTTCTATTATCAATATCCAGCACAAATAGATGGAGTTGCCTTTGAGCTGCTGCAGCAACCTAATTTAAAAATAGGCTACATTGATAGTGGGTTTGACACGGTTGCAAATTCTTTAGCGAATACAGGGCTGGATATAACAAAACTGACTGAATCGGATCTTGCAACAGGAGATTTAAGTCAATACGATACGATTGTAACAGGAATCAGGGCATATCTCTCAAGGGAAGACCTGAAGTTTAATAATGCACGTCTTATGAAATATGTTGAAGAAGGAGGACATCTCGTCGTTCAGTATCATAAGCCAAATGACGGCTGGGATGCCATGACGACTGCTCCATATCCATTGACAATTGGAAATCCATCAATTCGCTGGAGGGTAACGGATGAGAATGCAAAAGTAAATATCCTTCAACCAGAATCGCCACTTTTCAACTACCCTAATAAAATTACAGAAAAAGACTGGGAAGGATGGGTCCAAGAACGCGGGCTCTATTATCCAATGAAATGGGACGATCGTTTCGAGACTTTCGTTAGCATGGCTGACCCTAACGAGGAACCATTCGATGGAGGAATTTTGATGGCAAATTACGGTCAAGGAACCTATCTTTATACCAACTTAGTATTCTACCGCCAGATTCAAGGCCAGGTGCCTGGTGGATATAGAATTTTCACCAACCTGATCAGTTACGGAGCAAATAAGTAAAACTTATAAAATATACTGATCAATGAAGATCGTTTTTAATCTAATGAACTGTATTTCATTTTAGAAAACCCTTTCCTAAGGAGAGGGTTTTTCGTATTAATATTTATATAAATTAATACGTTTATGAACTTTAAGTAATTGAAATGAGAGTATGAAGACTATTGCAAATGAGTCCCTGAGTCAAAAGATGAAATTTTACATTTAAAGCTCTTTAAATATTTGCTTTTCATATTTAACGTGCTAAAAAGTCTATGCAAAGCATAAAAAAAGAGTACCATTTGGTACACAACTAATTATCAGACTTATTTTTCAATATTCTTTTAACTTCATAAGTATTTATTTATGACACGAACCAATTCAACAACAACATCGACATATATGTTAATGTTGTTGTTAACGTTATATCATGTAAATTAATTATTGATTGAATTTACAACATAAAAATTGACCGTTTGAACAAAGTAGTGGGTATCATTGTTGGCTTGATGTTGGCTGTTAACGTATTGCATTGCAGACATTGGAAATGGCTTGTAAGATGCTGATTATTTCTCAATCAGCCCAAATCCCAATGTCTGGTTTGTCACTCGATACAGAACGTGATTTTATTAACTTCCTTATCTTTATTATTCCCAATCTATAACTCTTTTATACATATAAATTAATAAAATATTTTCTGGGGGATTAACCAATCTTTCAAAAAGGGCTTTAGAAAAAATGAGGACTTAGCTTTAAAACAGCGAATAAGATTACTAAAAGGGCCAAGTGTGACCCTATTTTGTTTGCTTTACTTATCCTTTAGTTTAGTCCTTCTTAATCCCATCGCTTCAGCAGCCATCTTTGCCTTTTCTTGTGAGTTATGAACATAAAGAACTGAAGTAGAGGTGGAAGTATGCCCCAGTTGATCCATAACCAAAGTAATGTCATTTGTTTCATCCATCAAAGTGGTTGCATATGAATGTCTAAGTTTATGAGGAGACATTCCTTTGTCGTAGGATTTCGTATATTTACGAACTAAGTCTTGTATTGCTCGAACTGAAAGGGGAGAACTCTTACCCTTGTATTTAGATAAGAATACATATTCAAATTCTTCAATGGATCCGCCATACCTTTCATTTCGAATCTGTAAATACTCCTTCAAATCATTCATGGCGTCAGGTATCACTTGAATACTATCCAATTTATTACCTTTTCTAATAATAGATATTCTATTCTTTTTAAAATTTAAGTCTCTCAATCTAATATCTGCAAGCTCATTAACCCTAATTCCACTAGCCAAAAAAAGAGAAAAGATTGCGTAATCCCTTTCCTTATCTCTTAGAAAATAAGATTTTTGCCTATCCGATAGAGATTTTTCATATTCATTCTTTAAGTAATAGAGGAAATCGATATCATCATTATCTACAAATATAGTATCTGTCAATTTTCTACTGCGCTCATTCAGAGTTTCTTTTGGCTTGCTTACACTAATTTTTTGCATGACATTACGATGAAAATAGGGTTCTCCGTCTTCAATGCGTTCTGTTTGAGTTGTTAAGTACTTAAAAAGAGATCTTAAGGCTGATTTTTTTCGATTGACTGATGTTTTTTCACGCGTTTTTTTCTCATGTTTAGATACGACTATTTCCTCATTGGTAACTTTGTTAAAGTAAGCTCTGGCCGCATCAAGGGGTAAATTAGCCAGATCTGAAAGAGGGATGTTAGAGATTGTTAGTGAAGAAGAAAATCCCTCTGTAAGTAACCAATTAAAAAAATCCTCATAATCCAAAAGATAATTAAGCAGGGTGGAGGGGGACCTGTCATTTTCCTCCATTGCTAATACATATTCCTGGACATAATCTGGCATTAGCTTAAGAATGTCTTCATATTTTTGTTTATGAGTAATATGCTGCCTGGATGTAGCCATGAAAACACCTCTTAAAAAATATTGTGTGTATAATACAATTTTTACACAGATTTGTTTACATAATAATTTTATTGTTTATTTACTTAGTAGAAAAGAATGGTTTTGGTATATTCCATGAAATCAATAAGATAATCTTCAAGTATTTTTTTGTAAAATAGCCAAGATTACTTCCTGATAATAATGGACGGCAATGATCCTGAAATAAAACTCTTATTTTTATGTGAAGTTAAGTTCCTTTAACAGTTGATCCAAAATTACAGATTAACTCAATAGAAACATTTTTCTTTTAAACAAATTTAAGATTTTTATTTGCATAGTATTACCCAATGGAAATACCTCCATTAATTGGTTAATTTAATTATAGCAAACGTTTGTTTTGTTTTCTATAATTAAATCTTCGTAAAATTAGTATTATACACGAAGTTTACTTCCTGCTAATCTTCCTCCTCTATGCTGCTTTTAAGCCATTAGTTTATTGGAACCTAACTACAGCGTTTTTTGTTATAGGACCAAAAACAAAAAAGACCAAAAATTTTGGTCGTAAATAAATTAGTTTTGTTCTGTTAATTTTATTTTGATAGGTTCTTCAATTAATTCTATTATTTTCCATAGTGGCCCCTCAATCTACGAATCGTTTCCGTACCCTAACTATAGTAATAATTGAAATAGAGTTTGATGAATCTTCTAGAATTCAGTATTTGTGTATAGCATAGGTATCTTACTCCAGTCTATAAAAATTCATCTTGCTTGTACGACACACCTGTCGCACACAAAAAAACGCCGCATCTCGCGACGTTATCTTAATCTTAAGTAATTGACATAACAAAAATGAGTGTTTATTTTGCACCCCTATACTAAAACCTTCAGATTACGGCTCGTTTGGTATGACAGGTTGGTGTAAGATCTGAACCTACTGATTGTTTTTTTTTAGCCTCTACTTGTACTGACAACAGAAAAGAAATTCTACATTCTATATAATTTTATTAATAAATAATATAATATATAACTTAACATATATGTTAACAACGAAATATAAGTATATTTTGTATAGATATTATAAGCATAATGTGGGAAAAAGGTGATTTATAGGAGGTTATTTAGACATTGGGCTATAGGTGATTTTCTTATGATTATATAACAATCGTAGTAATACAATAAAATATATTGTTTGAGAATTATCATGCTTTGAAGAAGTAGGAAATGAAAGGTTCTAAACTTCACTCTTTTACAAACTAGGAATATGTATGGATAATGATAGGGGTAAAGATAGTGTATTTGTGCAGGCGTTAAGAATACTTTTTGATCAGATGACTGATACAATTTTGATAAAACAGAATGAGAGTTAATTCTCTATTAAAGCAAGACTAAAAAAGCTGAAAAGTACTTCAGCTTTTTTAGTCTATGGTGTGGTAAAGAAGAGCACAATGAAAAATGCTATAACAAGCACACTAATTATAATAAAGTTTGAATCTCCTAATTTTTTCAATAGCTGATTCTACTCCTTATACATTACTTATATCCATTCGATTTGAAATATCTACCATTAAATTATTTATATCCTTTTTACATGGCCATTGAATACATCTTTCCAATATCCTCTAGACATATCTTCAATCGCAACTCCTGTACTGGTTTGCGCCCCTATGAACTTACCATTCCCAACATAGTAGGATAAGAACCCAGCGCCTTATCATGTTTCCATGACAGGTTTCCAAGAACTCTCCCCCGAACCGTACGTACATGTCTCCATGTATACGGCTCTCCACTTAATCCTAGTCTAGTTTTCCACTGTGTAAATCCTTGTGACACTTTGTGCACAGAGCTACGGTTTTACGTTTTCTTCCAAGCATCCTCTTTTCCCATTTTGTTTTACCGCTTAAATCTTTCATTTTTCTTATATGGTGCATCTCAAGAGGAACGTCAGTTTTATCACACCATTCACATTGTCTTGCCTTAAGTCTGTCTATCAGACTTGTTTCTCCCTTGAGTTTCTGCTCATTAGGAAGTAAGTCTTCCGTAATTTCCGTGTTTATCTTCGTATTACACTTGAACCCTTCGGAGTACAACGTAATCTTTCTTTGTCCTTTTTTAGTTTCATACGTTATTGTAAACACTCCATCATGACAGTACTTTTTCGTTATTTTGTGTATGGTGGATTTGTATTTATTAGCGAAGGTTTTGTAAAGACTATATTTCATGTGATAGTAGAATTTGTTAAGCACACTTACATTTTTCGCCAATTTGTAATAGTTGTACATTCCTCTTATTTGTGCATTGTAGATGCTGAGAATTTCCAAATCATCGAAGTCGATTAAACTTGCTCTGTGAGTAGGCATCCAAGTACCTTTTGGCGTTATTTTTAAAGCTCCTATTTCTTTTAACTTATCAACCCATTTTTCCTGCGGTACGTATAGTGTGCATGTATAGGATTTGGTTCTTCTCATCTTCCTATCCTTGCACATTTTTCTGTCTTGATTGCGCGAAATGATCACGTCATATCCTAGGAATCTAGCAGAATTGCTTAATCTTTGTAAAAATAATCTCTTTTTCATCATCTGCTAAAAAATCATAATTGTAACCGGCTAGCTGATAATACGCCCAGCAGGATCCGTCTTGGGAAAATACGAGATTGCCTTCAAAGTATTTAATCGGAAATTCGATGGTCATCAGCTTCACTCCTTTCATGATAGCTAAGTTTCCGGTATCCAACTTTACTGGCATATTTATAAGGCTTTTTTATATCCGATACTTCCTTGTAGCGATTAAGTAGATGTGGAGATAGATGATAGCGTCCGGCACTTATGAAAAACCGATGAGGAGCTTTCCCGTCGAGCAGCTGCTTCGTGAAAAACCACGCGAAAAGTCCCGGCAAAAAGATATATTCAACTAACCCGAGTCTTCAAGTAAACTTAAAGGAGGAAAGTGGTTGAGTACCCACACGAGGAACACTCCACCCCCGAAAAATCCTATCTGCCGATACGTCAGGGGTATCGGCAGTGGGATATCTTGAATCCCGTATAAGACCTTTTCTACCTTCCAGACACTGTTATAGGTGCGTAAGATTTTAGGCTTCATGGTGTTACCTCGCTTTCATCTGTCCTTTAACTTCCGAAAACAGTAGCCCAGAGTTTAGTGCCTAAATCTTTGACGCTGTCTGGCGTAAAGACAAATACGCCTACGATCATGGCGAAAATGGCAAAGCCTACAAATCTGGAAAACTCGCGTCTGACTAAAAAGTAGATGGCAATAGCTCCGATAATCACAAGAAATAATGCTCCTACCTGCGTTGAAAACCAGTTTTGAATATTTTCTCCAAAGTTCATAGTCTTTCATCCTCCTACTAGTTTTATTGATTCTTCATCTCTTTTACAAACAGGCGATTCTCTTCCTTTACTAGGACTAACTCATATGGGTAAATCACTTTTGCTTTGGATTGATTTTCCTGAAAAATCACTGTCACATGAACTTTATATTCATTTTCAGCATCACCCTGCTTAATGATAGTGTCCTTTACTTCTTTAAACGTAGTGATGCCGGTCATGGCTTTGATTTCATCGCTTTTTGTATAATAAGACAATTCTTCCTGAGTTCCTGTGGTATATACTTTGAAAAAGGTAGTGAGTCCTGAAGTAATTTCATCTTGAAGCTGCGAATCTTGGATTTTTCCTTTTTCGCTGATCGAAACGTCTGATGTGATTTCTGGTTTTTTGGCTGGAGGGACAAAATAAGGGACCTTATGAACAACATATGATTTACCATCCGTCTTGACTGGAATAACAATATACTTTTCAAATGGTTCTGATTTTTCTTCTTTAGCCTTAGGGAGAGGTTTTTTATCTTTCTTTGCTTGTTCGACGGCTTTGGCGTCAGGCGGTGTGGTTTTCTTTAAGGTGTGTTGTACTCGAAGGGTAATTAACGCTGTATTTTCTTCTGTTTCTTCTACATTCCAGACTTGTGAATCATCTAACTCGCTGCTCCGTTCCATTCCTTCAAAAGCGAGACCTGCCTGTTCATCAAGTCCTTTGGCAAGGTAGGGGTGAAGCCGTTTGGCTCTGTTTTTTATTTCATCATCGGAGTTCTCCCAGTTGAAGTACTCAGCAGCAAAGTTCTCTGCAAAAGACTGTGCACCGACTTCAGCAGCAAAATTCTCTTCTTTCATTACATCTTCAGCTGGCATATGTTGTATTGCACCCGCACCGGCATTTCCACTTCGTTCAATTGCCGCAACTGACAGAAACAATACCAATGTAAAAGCAGTCCAAAACATTCCTTTAATAATTTTTTTTAATAAGACGGTTCTAGGGTATTCACGTTATTTCATAGTGCCTCCTTTCAAATCTATCAATCTATTACTCATGTGCCTTAATGTCTGGAGCATTTTCCGCAATAAAAATATGGACATAGATTTGGCGGTTACTATTTCATCATTTCATTCATGGCTTGCCTACGGCGATCTTTCCTCTTTGCTTCTTCACCAAAAGCCCAAACCGCAAGACAGATGAAACCAAACATTCCGAGTGTTGCCCAGACCCCGTGTTCCACGTAGAATCCTCTGACAAAAAATACGACATCATCGGCAGCTGCTGCAAAAGCTGGAAACGAATCATACGCAAATTGAAAAAGAAAATAACCGATAGCCACCATTACAGCCATAATGATCACAACGACCGCAAGTCTTCTAATAAAGCTTAACAGCATCTCTTTTATGGAACTCTCCGTTGGTGTAGAACCGCGTTTCACCTTGTAGCCCACCTCTTCTCACCTCCTTTCAAGTTTCTTTTCTTTAAGGTTTCATAATTTTCACAAATCATTCAACTCTATTATATAAACTATATAATTTACTAGAATCTGATGAATCTTTCGCTTTCCAGATCTGACCAAATGGATCTGATATGACATCTTCATAAGTTCCAAACAATAAACTGCCGCCTATTTTTTCGATTTCACGAGAATCTGCTTTTTGTGAGTTTTCCATGATTTTATTGCGCTCAGTATCGTTATTAGAGACGAATAAAACACGGACGACTCGTACACCTTCACCAAAAATCTCATCATTCTCAAATGATCTTTTTCGAACATATTCGTTATAGCGTCTGATTTTATTCAAGGTAACATCCACTCGCTGCCTGCTTCTTTCTAACTCTACAAAAAACAAAAACTTAACTTTTTGACCGTTTATCTCTCTCTCCAATGTAAAAGCACCGTCTGGACGAATCACCGTTGTAGAAGATTGTTTTTTCTTTCCTTCCTTATCTTTCGTGATCTCGCCATAATTACGGAAAGCTCTGCGTTCTGAGAAAAACTCTTTAAATGTAAACAGAATATCTTTTTGTGAGGCATAGGCAGCCTGTATATGTGACATTCTCAAAGAATGAAAAACATAAGTCGGTGTTCTCTGTGTCCACCTTGTATCCCAATCGGCTTCACCTAGAATTTCCTTCACTTCCTGAACCCCTTTTGAATCGAGCGTATAAACGAGTCGGTCTCGCCCTTGCACGGCTGCTTTTGCAACAGGGAATGACTTGATATACCCTTCTGCTTCCATTGCCCTCATTTGCTTTGAAATCCAGTATTTACTGTAAGGCTTTCGATCCTCATGAACATATATATATTTTTCTAAATACTGAACATCAACAAATACTAAATCATGCAATGATACAAACAATTCCTCTTCTAAATCTGTTATTCTTTTGGCCATATTTGCTCCCCCTATTACACCCATAAGTCATCGTTGCTGATGACTTTTTTTATCTCAGCCGTTTTTTCCTCTTTTTTCGCGTCTTCCTTTTCACTTGAAGATCCTTCACTGTCTATTGGGCCGGATTCATGTTGCGTGTTTTTCTCTTTTAGTTTAACAACGTGATCAGTTGATTCTTCCTGGCTATCATTTTCTTTATGGTGATGTTTTTGTTGAAAAGATGACTGAAACTCCACAGTATCTTCAAATGTAATCGTTGCTACAACTTCACACGGGTGATCAAGACGATGGATTTCTAATGAATCCTTATCTTCTGAAAGGTATGAATCGTATGTTTCTTTTTCTGCCTCTTCTGCTTGCTTCTCCTCAAATTCGGATGCAAGAGTCTCCTTTTGTTCAAAATCCAAAGCTTCTGCAAGGGTTCTCTCCTTTAGCTTCGGAATGGAATCTGCGTATAAGGCAGGCCCAGGTGCCTTCATACGAATTAGGAAAGGCCGGGTTCTCTCGTTTCCAACCTGCATTCTCATATACGCGTTATAAGGCTCAATTTGAAGGTAATCCGTTTCTTGAAGTACTTCAGACGACATGGAGCGATTCACATATTGGGCGTCATCAGGTTCTCCCAACCGGAAAGAAACAAAAGTTCCGAAGTTTCTGAATATAGCAGATGCAACTTCTCTCGGCAATTGATCTTTAATCCCCTGCATGCCTAAAATGATGGACGTTTTGTATTTCCTAAGCTGCGATGCAAAAGACTCAATCGCATCTATACTGTGTTCCATCAAGGTCGGAGCCTCGTCTACCATCACAAAATGATAAGGAAGTTTGTGACGTTCAGATGCTAGTGTGTCTACCCTGCTTTTACCGGCAAGCTCCGCATACGTCAAACACATCGAACCGATAAGCTTCTTCTCATCACTTGTTAGCTCGGATAAATCAAGCAAATTGATCATTCCCTGATCCATGCTTTCACGGAAGCGAAGTCCGTTCGTTTTAGCACGAAGCATTTTCCCAAGCACGCTAGATAAGGTGATTTTACGCAGCTTATTGAGTGTTGAATTCGTTTTTGCTTGCAGTTCACGGTCTTGAAGCCCCTGCAGGTTTGCAAAGTACAGATAAAGGTTATTCTCGATTACGTCATCACGATTTAAGCGTTCCAGGATATTTTCACGGTAGTCAGGATCACTCAACAGCCTTTGCAAATTCGGAAGGCTTGCTTCTCCTATGCGCTGAAGAACAATGCCGCCATTTAAGAAATTATCATCAATATTTGGACCCCAAAAATCCTTCCAGGTTCTCTTCAGCACATCCGCCACCGTTTGGGCAATTTTATCTTCTGCCGCCAGAAAATCCACATCATAAACGTTAAAAGGCATCTGGCCTTCTGAAAATTTAATGTATCTGACAAGATGCTGTTTTTCAGGCGGAATCCTTGCAGCAATATCCTGACACAAATCCCCGTGCGGATCAATGATAGTTCCACCAATTGTTGTGCCGGCTCCTTCAAGATTGATTAAATCTTCAACAAGGTTATACATGGCTGTCGATTTGCCCATGCCTGACATCCCAATAAAAGCTGCATGATAACGCAAGGTTGCAAGGTCAAACATGACATCTGTCTCTTTACCGTGATAACGGTGTTCTCCCAGTGAAACAGCTAAGGAAGGATCAAACTCCACATTCTTTAATTCTTTCGGAAGTGGGGTAGAGCGCATCTTTAGCCGGTTGAGTTTATTGCTGTGAACTCTCTCGCTTGGTAGCCTCATCATCGCTGCCATCTCTTCAGTACCTAAAATCACTCGCTTTTTCATCGTCTCCATCGGATAAATGCGATTCTTATACTCCCAGCGAAACAATGGCCGAATCGTACGGAACCACCACCATTCCCGTCCCTTTAGCTGATTTAACCGTCCACATGAAAAAGTGCCGATAGAACCTTTGGCACTCTTAATCAGCTCTTTGGAATCACGTTTGTCTATTCCAAATGCAACAGCTTTAATCGCCACCCTCGAAAGAACCCTCGTCGATTTACCCTCTATCGCTGATAAATACAGTTCATTATCCTTCTCGAGCGTCTCATCATACTCACCCTGCTTATGAAACTGGCGGACAATTCCTCTAAAGCTCTTTTCAGTGCGATAAGCAGGCTGCACAAGAAATTGCATGTGAACCTCCTGGCCATCTTCTAAACCATCTAGAAACTCGACAAGTTCAGCCTGAGTATCAACTACCTCGTTATGATACGTTTTTATAGGCACCGTCCAATGACTCTCGGTGAATAGCTTAGTACCTGCGTGAGGGCGGTTAAAATCAAGGGAGTAATCATTGACTTCCACAATTTCAACATCCGAATGCTCGGCATAAAACTTTGCTTTAAAAGCTCTGCCAACATGTTCATCTGGTACCCAGACAAAATACCGGATCTCCTCTTTCGTTGCAGCAATCTCCCAGCTGATCCATTCCTGCTTAACCCATCTGCGGTACCACGGACGCGTCATAAAACTTAGCATTGTTGTCCAGGCTGTCTCATCCTTGAAATACAAAATCTTAGCATCCATCGTTGTCCTTAACTCATAAACCTTACCTTCTTTCGGAATCAGAAACGGCAACAAATGAAACCTCACACTCATTCACCCCTTCAAAACCAATTCAAAAGTTTCTCAATTAATACAACAATTTCTCATTTACACTCTTCTCATCAAACTAACCAAAAACCCACTTCTCCTAAATCATACTCCGATCCATCTCTCTTGAACTTACTCTTGCTGCACTTGAACTTATACTCTTACTCTCTTGAACTACATCCCTTGAACTCACTCTCTCACTTACTACCCACCACCACTATCTATCTCTCCTCTCCCTTACTACTACACTTACATACTCTCATACTCTTACTCTCTCACTTACACACTACTCTCTACCACCCAACCTTACACACTATATTCCTTTTAGATGGGTAAGTGGATTAGTTATCTAAGGTCCTGCTAAATGGTCACGGAATAACTCTCCATCATGCCGTGACCATTTAGCAGGACTGCACTTGACTTTCCGAGCATTCATAGTTGTATTAGATGTTGTATATAGAAATAACAGCTTTTACTACAGCATTTACAAGCATTTTTACTACTTAATGCTACCATCTTGGTAAATATATGGAAAGAGGCTTTCTTCCTGTTTAGAGATCAAATGTTCTTATTTTAATGTTTTCTATATGATATTTCTCCCAATATTTTTTCTTATCAAATGAACTTTATGAACCTATAACTAGTAATGAGCTAAAAAATTTCCTGACTCCAGTTGATCCCTAATAAAAAAATAAAGTACCTTCTTCAAACTTATTTTTAATTCAAAACCCAACAGATATAAATCCTGTAACATACCAAAATAGTAAAAAACATAGACCATAGCTTAAGACTTAATTTGTACTAATTACAATATAAATTGTTCCTAAAAGTAGCTTCATAAAGGCATAGAACAAAACAGCACGAATCAAACAACAGGAGAATATAGATATGTATTGGCAGACTGGCTTATTAATTTCAGCTTGTATTCTTGATCGGTGTACGTGGTCCATAATCATTAAAAATGTCTATTGCATCCTGCGATGAAAAAAGTGTGTCGAACATGTTTATTCCTAACTGTATCTCTCTCCTAATCGTTGAAACCTTGTCGACTAAAGATTCAGCTGCCGATTGGTTAAGGTTTAACTGCTTTTTACGCATATTGAGCAAGCCTTTAAACAGCATACTCCTGCTACTCAGTTTTGTAACAGCTGCGCGGCCGCGGCCAACGGTTCGCTTAATAAGCCTGCTAGAACGATTGAGTACTTCTTTTAAAGATGAAACCGCCATACCAAAGGTTTCTGCAAGCATAGCTAAAGAACCCTCTAGAAACGGTGTTTCTGGGCTTCTTTCCTGCTCTATGTATCTAAGAATATCTTCTTCCCATTCATCATAATGGGATCGTTCTCTATCTTCACGCTCCTTTTTGAATTTATACCAGCCCTCTCTCCCTTGAAATCTGGCACTCCCATCAGTCCATAGCTCCAGCAGACCTTCTACATAAGAACGCTTGACTCCCTTGTATTTTCCTGAGTAGGCGCTTTGTAACGTTTTCTCAAATTCAGCTTTGCTTAACGGATGGTCTAAAAAACTGTTGAATTGATCGAGTTCATCATATGCTTCTTCAAATGAGCGCTCACTCGCGTAATTGGCAAGGGCAAGAGTCATTAAAGCATTGTTGCGGCTCGCACTGTTATGTCCTTTTTCAATATAAGTTGCCTGGATTAGGGCTTTGTACCAATCTGATGAGCAAAGGTCCATTGATGAAGAGTTGTTATTATAGACAACGCGAAGAAACTTCCTTTTTTCTTGTTCCTCAAATGTCTTTGACCAAGAAAGAAGCAGGTTTGTGTTAGCTGATTCTTCATAGAAATCTAGAATGTTGTCTTCTTTAGGAATCCTGTAAAAGCCAAAGGGAACACAGTTCATATCTATCGGAACATACTTGCATAAGGCTTTGCGAATGTTATCAGATAGGCGTTCTGCTACTCTCAAAGACTTGTAATCGTTTTGACTATGTACATAAAAAGGCGTTTCTAAGACAAAAAAGCACTGAAATCCTCTAGGGGTCTCAAGAAGAAGGTTCGGCCTCGGGAGCCTTACTTCTTCGCAGCCCAAATATAATCCGTAAAGATCCACTTCTTTTGTATCAATATCAAAACCAATCACATTAATTTGCTTTAAATTTTCGCGCTTATGACCCTTGATGATTCGTTTTTTGAAATCATAATAGGTGCCGCCGCGATAAGTGTTTGGCGTCCAGTGAGATAATTGCTGATACTTCTCCCCTAATGTTTCATATGAAGTTACTACATAACCTCTGCCCTGGGTGAGATCATCTTTTGTTGGAGACACAAATACCGCACCTTTACGGTACGGATTATTTTTTTCGTTTCTCTGATACACTGTTATACTATTTAATGGGGCACGCGACCCTTTCTTCTTATAGAGCAGTAGGCTGTTATGGGTCATGAATTGCATGATCTCAGCTGGTGAAACCACGTTCTTTGTTACTCTTTTAACTTCATGTTCTCCCATGTCTAACACCTCTTAAATCTCTTAAATTTATTGGAATATTTTGCTGTAATAAGTATATCGAAATCGAATTTTGCCAAAGTGCGTTCTCTAAGCAAAATGCACCAAAATAAAAAACACCCCCGGAGCTTAGAGCCCCAAGGGATGGAAAAAAAGTTTTATTTTTTTTGTTATGCAGGTTTCGCTCAACTTTTGCACCAATTTCACATCAAATGCACCAATTATATATATATCATCTTTGAAAAGAAGAGATAGAAAAGCTTACTCTATCAATCAATTAGGAGAAATTTGAGTAAGATAATTCTATACAAGTTCCGCTCACATTACACAGAAGGTGGTGCATTATTTCTATACAGGTTCCGCCCTAAAATCCTTAAAAGACGCCACTTTTTTCACCACCTTAAATAGATTTTTCTCAGGTATTTAAGGTAAAGGCTTATTTATAGGTTTTTTTTGCTATACAGGTTCCGCTCAAACTAACGGAACTGCTTAAAGATTGGTGCATAATATACGAATTTTTGTACACAGGTTCCGCTCAAATCTTCAATTTGGACCATTTCTAAAGGCGAATTAACCAAATCCTCATTGGTGCTATCTGAACAGTAATTGCCTGTTAAACGCACTAAAAAGGCCATTGGTGCATTTTTTGAATGTATACAACATGTAATCTTTAGAGTCATCACCGATTACCCAATAAATCTTTAGGTTTGTTTTGCACAATGGCGGAACTTGTATGGTACCTGGTGCATTTCTTTTACGAATGCCATTACGAAAAATTGTGGTTTTCTAAAACTTACGGTAATAAATTAATAGTATTGGTGCATTTCTCTCCTTACTTTTCGGAACCTGTATGGTATTTGGTGCATTTTATATACAAAAACGAATTTTTCCTTGTTATAATACTAATCAAGTGGTGCATTTCCTTAAAGTGATCGGGTTACTTATACTGATTCGACTCGTTTTATTATTTATTAAACAAAGTATGTATACATAAAAATTTAACTGGTGCATTTTATCGAGGTTTTCTTAACTTATACTTTTAGTCTTACAGCATTTAAGAGAAAGGATGATTCTTTTAATGAATTATGAAGACATATCAGACCGTTTAATCCTGAACTATGAATTATTAAAGATTGTTATATTCGAAGAATCAAAGTACTTATTTGAAGATCGTCCATATATTTTGGAAGATTGGAAAATGGAAGCCTATAAAATGAGTGATGAAGAGTTTAGGAGGCAATCTCCCTGTGAAAAGATGAGGCCCAGCTTCCGAGCATTATTCTTCCTATTTACTCAAACATTGTATTCTGAAAAACATATAACAAAGAAGATGATTAAAGATGCGGTGGCTAAATATAAAGATACCATCAAGTTACTATTAGCTGGCCATTTCATAAATGAATATCCTAATGATGAAATAAAACGCAGTGTGAACGAAGAAAAAATTGATGAAGCGTTAAACCGCGATTATATATATGGAAGCATGGATATGGACTATCATTTAATGAGAGACATCGTTACCAAGAAAAAAGAGTTTAAAGAAAGTGAGACTGGCCACTTGGCAACTGAGATCATAGACAACCGCGGAAAAGTAAAAGGGCTGGCAGAACTTAGACCCTATGAATCACATATTACTGAAGTAACTTCAGATCAGCAGGCCATGTGGCTTGAAATGATTGGATCAACGATAAACTCATTAGATGAAATGACGGCTGACCTTTTTGACCTTATTACATATTTATGGATGGTGACACCAAAAAGCAATGACGGCTACGTTGAGTTTCACAGCAATGATGCCTTGCGACTAAGGAACTTGAAAAAACGAACTTCTAACGGCCGAGAGATAGACTTCCGCGAAGAGGATCGGTTTAATATCATGAAACGAGTAGCCGCACTTTCAAGTATTTGGATTTCTCTTGGGGATCAAAAGGTAAAAGTGTTAAATACTCAGGAAATGAAGGAAAACGAACTCTATAACTTTAAAGATTTCCAAAGAATGTTTGAAATCGGAAAAATCAGAGTAGCCTATGATAAAAAGTCTGGCGAAGCTAAAGGTATCTATGCGGTTCAGGTTAAACCAACTTCTATTCTTACTCCTTACCTTGTTGGACCTAACCGATCTATCGGCTTATTGGACCTTAAGGTATTTCAATACAGCCATTATACACAGAGGGAACAAAAGCGATTAACAAGGTATTTAAACCTGCAGTGGAAAATCCGAACGATTAAACGTTCGCTCCAGCAGCCATTTAAAGTTGCTACTTTGCTTAAAGTAATGGATATTTCATCGCGTTACAATGGTGTTCAAGTAAGGGATAAATTTGAAACAGTATTAGATGAGCTTCAAAAAGATGATGTTATTAAAAGCTGGGGATACACTGAAGAGATTCAGGAAGAGAAAGTTGGCAAAAAGGGATGGCTTAAAAACTATTGGACCAAGTTAAGCGTGCTGCTTTTGCCGACTGAAATCGTGATACAAGAAAACCAAAAAAACCTTTTGACTGATACGAGCTATAGTATAGAGGAAAAAATTATGAATAGCATGTATCAAATGAATCATGAAAATGCGACAGCTAATTCAGCTGAACTTTCTTTTTCTCACTTCTCAGAACTTGCACAAAATGAAACAGCAGCTGCTGTAGACATAGAATTTTCGCTGAACAAATCAGATCGCGAACCTATTCAGCAAGCATTCAAATTCAATGATGATAACATCGATAAAGATAAAGAAATTACCCTTTCCCCAGAGGCGATGAAAAAAATGATAGATACTTTGAATGTTAGTATTCGTCAGACTGCCACGGATATAGGCATTTCTCATTCTACCCTCTCTCGATATATCAGAAAAGAGAATAAGCGACAGAATAAAAATAATGACCAGAAAATGCTTAACTGGCTTAAAGAAAAAGAAACATTAATAAAACTCTAACCAATAAATTGGTTAGAGTTTTCTATTATCTCAAAATATTACTTTCAAAAATATTCCTAATTGTAACATATGTTAATATATATTTTAACATATGTTACAACAATAATAATACTATATATAATTCGTCAGAGGAGAATGAGAATTAACGTTAAGGATTTTAACCGTTCGACTTGAACAATCGCGCCCGATTGTGGAAGATAATTATTCAAATCCTATTGAAGTCCTCTCATTCCGATCAAAACGATAAAAATCTTTGTATAATTATCATCGGAAAAACTAACTATTTTGAGCTTTCATCAGTTCATATATCTTACGAGCGGTGTTGACATTTCTTACCGTAACTTGTTTGTATATCTTTGATCCAATGATCTTTGACTTTCCACTTTTGGTTATATTTTTCTTGTCAACCGACCATAGGATCGCGCCGGGGACATATTTCACCGTGTCAATATTTGGTTTAATGACCAGATTCTCAAGTACAGTTTCATCATCAATATCATCCCATAAAAACATGACATCACTTGTCAAGTCTTTGTCATTTTTCCATGTGTCAGGAATACCATTAATTATTCTTCTGACATCATCGACACTACGAACTACTACTTTAATTTGTAATCCGAAATCATTATGTATCGCTTCTTCCAAAATACTTGATAGTTCAGTTTTTGATAGGCTATTGTATGAAAAAATAATATTACCTGTATTGATGTATGTCACCACATCATTCATCCCGACTTGCTCAAACGTTTTTTTAAGCAACTTCATGTCAATTTTATTTTTTCCACCCACATTAATCCCCCGAAGAAGAGCAATATATACCATAACCATCCTCCTTTCAACTTTTTACAAATACATCCATAATATTTATTCTTAGTGACTTACTATTCTCTGGTAATTGCTTTGATTCCTTGTTCGTAACCCCCATTCTTTAATTCAATAAAAAGAGTGCTACTCCTTCTTAAAAGAAAGTATTCAATTATTTTAAACCTCGGACGGAATCGTACTATGGACCCGATTGGCCCCTGACCCGCTTAATGGCGGTGGAATGAAGTCCCATGACGTTCCTGTAAGATGGGAAGTCGCTCTTGATGAAAGCTTTTTAATGATCTTGTAAAGTTAAGAAATCAGTCCTAAAGTTTCAGAATATATTTTTGGATGCATGATGATTAGATTATCTCAACGAGGAAAGGGTGATTATCACAGTCCCTTATTCCCAGAAAACAGCCGATGCGGTTCGTTATTTTCATTGAAAAGAGAAAAAAATCCTAGGATTAACGTAAAATTTATTTAAAGAGACTTAACGATAAATTTGCTGTACCCCACCAAGAGTTAATAGAGTTTTTCGTCTGTCGAAGCACATGTGGACATAGCCCTACACGCTGTAATTGGATTGATATACATTTGTGATGCCGTAAAATCATCAATAGAATCCGGTATAGGAACTGTAAATTCTGCTGATGACTTAACAAGTTCTTGCCAAGTGCCTTCCCCTCGTAAAGGTAATACACGTTTCCCGATAAGATTTTTAGAAACTAAAGGACCTACTTCTTCTACAATACCTACTCCTTCATAACTAGGAATATTAGGTAAAGAAATCCGATGTGAATATGCCCCTCTAATTGGTATTAAGCCAGAAGGATTTATAGGTCGTGCTAACATTCTAACAATGACTTCATTATCTTTTGGTGGTTCTATGCTTTTATATTCAACTTTTAATACATTTTTAGGACTACCGAATTCATAGAATTTAATACATTTCGCATTCAAAACAATAAAAGTCTCCTTAATATAAGTCCAGATTTATTTAATTATATCATCATCAATAACCTGCCCTTTTCTTCAATTAGTAGAGGCGACACTTTGTTAAGCAATCGCCCCCGATTGTTTATTGCTGAATCAAACAACATTTAAAAACATTTGTGTGTGGTGGGTTGACAGTTTCATTCATATCAATGGAATAACATACATTTCGAGATGAACCACCTAATTGCCTTTTTTTACTCTAGAATATGGCCGATTGTTGAAGAAAAAATACATAAAGAATTTTTGATTGACGTTTTTGGTGAAGTTTTATTGACATAAAAATAACCAATGGTTATTTTTGGTAATAAATACAATAAAAAAGATGAGTGAATTTGAATGATGGTAAGTAATCAAGAGCGACGTTCTGATAAAACAAAAAAAATGATTTTAATCGCTGCTGGGAAGCTATTTTCCAAGAAAGGGTATGATTCTGTTACAATGCGAGAAATCGCAAAGGAGGCGGGCTGCTCACATACAACCATTTATTTATATTTTAAGGATAAGGTAACATTGCTGCACCAGCTATCGATGCCATCCTTACAAGAATTACAGCAACAACTAAAAAAATATCACTTATTGATGAATTAACGTCCCTAGACAAACTTAAGGGAATAAGTCGTGAATTTATTCACTTTTGCTTAAAGAACCGAAATATGTATTCCGTTTTTATCAACACCCAATCATCAAGAGTAGATGAAGAGGAACCTGAGCTAGAGATTAATAAGCTTCGATTGGAGATTTTTGGGCTTTTAATGCACGCTATTCAGAAATGCCTCTCCATGCCAGAAAATGAACAATTATTGGCGTTTACTCGTATTTTTTACTACAACATAAACGGAATATTTTGTACTTACTCATACCTACACGAACCTATTGAAGTTTTATTAGAAAGATTAACACCGACCTTTGACCTTGCTGTAGAAACCCTAATTTTAGGCTTTAAATATAAGTTAAAACAAGGAGAGGGAGACAGATGAAAGTAAATAAAGTTTCAGAGCATATTTGGAGCTTAAAGACATGGATCATTATTCCTATTCATGTGTGGGTCGTTGTTGATGAGGACGGGGTCACACTAGTAGATGCTGGGATATCGATGATGGCAAAAGGAATTATGAATTTTATAAAAGAACTGGGTGCGGGTCCTTTGCAAAGAATCTTATTAACGCATGGTCATTCTGATCATGTTGGTGCTGTAAAAACAATTTTGGCAGACACAAAAGTACCAGTATATGCACACCAAACTGAAATTCCATATATGGAAGGTGATCTTCCTTATCCGAGACGGAAAAAAGCTGAACAAACGGTACCTAAACAATTAATCCAAGCGCTTCAAGAGGTTGAACAAGGTAGCTTGAATTCGATTGCAGGAGTAAGACCTTATCTGACTTCAGGGCACTCTCCAGGTCATGTTGTCTATTACCATGAAAAGGATAAAGTATTACTTGCAGGCGATCTCTTTACTTCCAAAAAGGGTAAGCTTCATCAACCAATCCCAATGTTTACTGCAAATATGAATGAGGCAGTGAGAAGTAGTTCAATCGTCAGAAAATTAAAACCAATAAAGTTAGAGGTTTGCCACGGGTACTCGGTGTTTCATCCTGCAGATCAGCTTGAGGAATACATTCAAAAAATGGAGAAGAAATTACTGCAAGGGAAAGGGTGAAAAAGCAAAATTAGTATGATTTATTTCTAAATGATACTTAAAAAAGGAATTATTAGATTTTTTGATGATAGGAAATAAATTATTTGTGAATAAAAAAAGGATGTGTTTTTTGTGATCTTTTTTCAATATGCAGTTCTCGCTATTTTTTTCCTCCTCGAGTTATCGGCGCTTATGGCATTTATGTATTGGGGCTTCCAAATTGACAAAGAAATGCTAATAAAAATTTTGTTTGGATTAGGTACTCCTATACTTGTCGCGATCATCTGGGGTACATTCATTGCTCCAAAAGCTTCTATTCCTGTTTCTGTTCCAGTACGAATTTTTCTTCAGTTAATAATATTTGGTTCGGCAGCAGCAGCGTTGTATTACTCAGAAAAAAGTACGCTTGCCACAATTTTTTTTATAGTAGTACTAATCGACATGACTTTAATGTATTTAATGAAGCTATAACAAAACCAGATGCCGCCACAATAAACTTAAAACTGTGTATCAACCAAGTTTTTTTATTATTCCAAAAAAACCTTCTTTTAAAGTTCTAGAATTCTCTATGTTAACCAGCCTTTAAAAGGTCTTTTATATACGCTGGCCCAAAAAGATTGAATAGCCCGATGCTTGCAAGCGCCTTCATTTAATTCAGCATCGTTAAACCACCAGCCGTCCCAGGTTGAATCTTTTTCGGAATACCCCCGCCCTGAAAACACCATCAGATGCTTCTCAGGTATGCAAAAACTTCACTATGAGGGATCTATCCGCACGGCCATTTCCTGAGCGGTCAGGCACAATTCCGCTGCTTTAAAGGCATGCTCCTGAGTCATGGCTTTCTATTATAAATCCTTTCACCTTATTTACCGAAAACGTTTTTGTATATTCCGCTTTTTCGGATGTTACAAAGATTTATCTGGTGCAAAATTAACGTATACTATCCCTGCTTAGTAACAATTATTCAAAGGATATTAAGAATTCCATCATTTGAACATTGGACAGCAAAATCGTAAAAGCCCTTCTCTTAATCGAGAGGGCTTCTATCAATTTCCGAACAAGTTCAATAATGTCATTTCCGTAATAAATCAGCTTATAAAGTTCCACATAATAATTGTATTCCCGTTTATTTTTTTAAACCACTCATTAGCAACTCGTGCAGCTTTAATAAATATAAAAAAGCCGATGGTCACTTCAAAAACATCGGCTTTATAGGTTCTTTATTTGAACCAACCTTTACGCCAAAACCCAATTAGCATGATAGAGCCGACTACAAACATAACCCCTATTACCACAAAATAGCCCCAACGCCATGTGAGTTCTGGCATATATTCAAAATTCATACCATAGATGCTTGCAATAAATGTTAGGGGAATAAAAATGGAGGTCATGACTGTTAATGTCTTCATAATTTTATTCATTCTGTTTGAATTTAATGAAATGTAGCTGTCTCGAATATCAGTTGTTATTTCTCGATTCGACTCAATCATTTCGGAAAGTTTCAGCAAATGGTCGTAAATATCCATGAAGTACACTAGTTCTTCTTTGGGTATTATCACCCTCTCCGAATTTAATATTCTGTATAATAATTCACGCATTGGAAAAATGATTCGGCGTAATTCAAGTAACTGGTTCCTAATTTCAAAGACAGATTCAATTAGATTTTTATTTGCTTCTTTCGTTTCAATTTCACTAATATTATCTTCAATTTTATATATGGTAGGGAAATACTCGTCGACAATTTTATCCATTATTAAATAAAAGATGTACAGTGCCCCTTTATTTAGTGCATTATTGTCTTCCATTAATTTTTGCCGAACCATATCTATTTCGGTTGACGACGATAAATGGAATGAAACGATGAAATTTTTACCAACAAATACATCTACTTCTTTAGGTGGAAGTGAGCCTTGGTTTAAAGTGTGTAGAACAAAAAAATCGTATCCATCGTAATAGTCAAGTTTTGGACGCTGCAAATAATGTAAGCAATCCTCAATCGCTAGTGGGTGGAAGCTAAAATGTGTTTTAAGTAGCAGTGCTTCTTCTTCATTTGGAGAATCAAAGTCCACCCAAAACCATTTAATTTCAGAATCAGATAAACGATTCATCGGTATATCATTTAAAAGTATTAAATCGTTTGTAACCGCAAAAGTACGAAACATATGTATCCATCGCCTTTACTTTTTAAATAATTCTAATCTATAGCATATTTTGCAGCTGATTCTAAAAAATATTCAAAAAGTGAGAATTAGAACAAAGTAATCTCTTCATACCCCTCATTGCCCGATTATTGCAATAAAAAAGCCTATATTAAAAAAGGAAAATTCCTTGAGGAGGTTTCCCTATCAAACCTAACTATGAGCAGATATGAAAGTTGAGATAAATATTACGCTGCCAAAAAAATATCCATACGGCCCCGCAAAAAAAGGAAAAGACTTATAGATGTTAATATATTCTTTCTATCGTTTTCTTTTACGTTAAAAATTGAAGGAAATGAAACTTATTTACATGTGAGAAATTAACAAAAATATTAATCAAATACAACAATAAAGAGCTTAATCGTTTAATTTATTGATTAAATAATAAAATGCGGCTCTTATTATTCTATACGTGTAAATACAGCAAGATTTTTTGTATTCCCGATTACCACTAGAATATCTCCTTTATGAATGATCTGATCAGGTGAGGGAGATATTAATATTTCTCCGTTTCTAACAATGGCAATGACACTTAAATTATATTTAGCACGTATATCAAGTTCACGTAAACTTTTTTCAGTCATAGATCGGGGGATTATAACTTCTTCTAAATTATAATCTTTTGAAAGTTCTATAAAGTTTAACACATTTGGTGATAAAAGTTGATGAGCAACACGTTCCCCCATATCCTTTTCTGGGAATATAACCCAATCTGCTCCGACTTTTTCCAACACTTGTCCATGGTATTTATCCAAAGCTTTTGCTATTACTTTTTTCACTCCTAATTCCTTTAAGAGTAAAACAGTTAAAATACTAGCTTGCATATTATTACCGATTGCGACGACTACAAAATCAAAATTTCTAATTCCAATTGATTTTAGTGTTTCTTGTTCCGTCGTATCTGCCACAACCCCATGTGTAACTATTGTTCCTACGTCTTCTACACGTTTCTCATTAACATCAATTCCCATCACTTCTTGTCCAGCATCATACAATTTTTTAGCTATACTTGATCCAAATCGTCCCATTCCAATGACAGCATATTGTTGTTTTTGCATACAACACCTACACTCCTTAAATTGTATTAACCAATCATAATTTTCCCTTTAGGATAACGGAAGGTATCTGGTTTTCGTCTCATAGCGATTGCAAAAGCAATGGTTAAAGGTCCGACTCTTCCTGCAAACATAGTAAAAATGATTAGAATGCGGCCAATAGGAGATAACTCAGGGGTTAGTCCCATAGACAGACCTACAGTGCCAAATGCCGAAGTAGCTTCAAATAAAATCATTAAAAAATCTTTTCCGGTCTCAGTAATGGACAGCATCATGGTAATGATTACGACTAAAAACAATCCACTAATGGTAACGGTAAGAGCTTTAGATATCGTGTAAAGATCAATACGGTTACGAAAGAAATTGACATCTTCTTTCCCTTTAATTTGTGACCAAACGGTTCCTAATAAAGTGGCAAAGGTAGTTGTTTTAATACCCCCGCCTGTCGATCCTGGAGAAGCTCCAACAAACATAAGGAAAATAATCAGAAATAAGGTAGGTTGTGTTAAGTCTGGAATGTTCAATGTATTAGAACCAGCTGTTCTCGGAGTAACAGATTGAAAAAATGATGCCAATACTTTCCCAGAATAGGATAAAGGTTGTAATGTTTTATTGTTACCAAATTCGAACAAGAATACTAAGACAGTTCCAGTTAGCGTAAGAACTAAGCTAGTTACCAATACTATCTTCGTATGTAAAGAAAAACGATGCGTTTTACGGTATTCAAAGATTTCATTCAAAACAATAAAACCTATCCCCCCTAATATAATAAGGACACAAACAGTAAGGGTTACAATAGGATCTTCTACATAAGGAGTCAAACTTCTAAACTCCCCCATTAAATCAAACCCGGCATTGTTAAAATTCGAAATCGCATGGAAGAAACCATAATAAATTGCTTTTCCAATTGGCATATCAAACGAAAAACGAAAAGATAATATGATTCCTCCGACGATTTCTATAATTGCAGTAAAAATTAAAATTCTTTTTGCTAACCTGACAATGCCTTCCATAGATATGTTATTTAAAGACTCCCGAAGTAACAATCTCTCTTGTAAAGATATTCTTTTACCTAAAAGAAAAGCAAAAAAAGTTGCAAACGTCATAAAACCTAATCCACCCACTTGTATGAGTGATAAAATAACCAACTGTCCAAATCTGGTAAAAGTAGATCCGGTATCAACCACGACAAGTCCTGTTACACATGTGGCGGATGTAGTAGTAAATATAGCGTTTAAAAAAGATAACCCTTTACCATCAACGGTAGCAATGGGCAGTGTCAACAGGATAGCCCCGATAAAAATAATGCTCGCAAAGCCCAATACAAGAATTTTAGGGGGATCTAATCTCCCTTTAATTTTTTTCATTTTAATCTTCCTAACTAAAATTATTTTCTACATCCTTTATTGATTTCTTAAGCCCTTTACAGGAGGCTTTAAGATAATTCCTAGCTTTTTAGCTACATAAGGAGTTGTACTGGCTTGTATAAGAATAGTCACCAATATGGCAATAAAAGTAACTGAAGAAATCTCATTTGCAAAGTCAACGCCTGCAGCAACAATCATTCCTGAAAGAGCTGCTGGAATAACGCCTGTTTCACGAACCCAGAACATAAAAACAATCTCATTCCAACTCCATTTTGCCTTTCGATCTGGCAAAGTACATAATAGTACAGCAAGAGGCCTTGCCACAAACATAAAAATCAATACAATTAGTGTCCCTTGAAGCCAATATTTACTTAAGATATTAAAATCAACTTGGGTTCCAAGTAACATGAAAATGAGCGTTCTAAGCAGTAAAGTTATTGTTTCTGAAAAGTGAAAGGTTGTTAAATTGGTTTCTTTTGAAATATGAAAACGAAACAGTTGGGGATTGCCTGAAACAAGTCCTGCTGTAAATGTGGCCATTAATCCACTAGCCTCGATAGATCCTGCTAACAAATAAGAGCTGATTGCTACAACCATGCTTACAATTGAGCTGTGTTTTTGTAATAGTCCCCACTTATGTTCAGCGGTCAAAATAGTTCCTATGAAACCAATAAACGTCCCAATTAAAATTCCACCTCCTGCTTCACGTACGAAACTCCATAGGCTTGAGGAAAATGATAATTGTGTTTCTCCAAGAATCACCCCTAGTAAGGTAAATGTTAGTATAGAAGCTGATGCATCATTAAATGCAGATTCACTTTCTACCGTTTGTCTGACTTTTTCTCTGATGGTAATTTGTTTAAAAACAGGAATTAAAGTCGCAGGATCAGTAGATGCAATGACAGATGCGAGCAAAAGGGCATACAAAACTGGAAGATCCAATAAATAATACGCACTAAATGCTACTACTGCTGCAGTTACAACTACTCCTACTATAGATAAAAGGGAGATTGTTAACCACACTCTTTTAAGGATGGAAAATTGAATAGCTCTTCCGCCTTCAAAAAGGATTAAAATAGAACCTATTACAATAATGAATTGATAAGATACTGAATCAATAGGTGCGGTTATTAGGTTTAAGACTGATGGACCCAGCATAATACCCACAATCATAAACAGTGCTACATCAGGGATCTTAATACGTTCTGCTGCTTTAATGGCTATTAATCCAAAAAGAAAAACCATAGTAATCATATATAGTTCATGTTGAACAACATTCATTACACTTGCTTCCAACGTTTATCCTCCTCCATTCTTCCTCTTCCATACTCCTAGGTTGCACATTAAAGCAAAAAAAAATATAAATACTTGTTTCAAGTTGTGTGATCTTTTACGATCAAGTTTCCATTTGGGTTTTGCACTTATGTGTCCAATGTAATAAATCAGTTTTAGGATAATGGCAGCTTAATTTTTAATTGCCCCCCTGCACAACAAAAGGAAAGCTTTTCAAGTAATTGAGTCTGCGGCGTAGTACCACACCAAACCTCTCACACCACTGTTTGTACAGTTTGGTATACAATTCACTTTTACCTATTCGAATGGGTTCTCAAGTGGATATTATAAGTTATTAAAACTAAAAAAATCGGCCTGAAAAGGCCGGTTTTTCATGTTAATTCTAAAAAATAGAATTGGAAGTCTATTCACAATTAAAGCAGATGATTTTTTATTGTTTATCCAAATGCAAAGGAGGAGGAACTAACTATTATTCTGTCGATTATATGCTACGCTTCCCAAACGGCAGCTATTTCTAATCCTTCGCATTCTTCTTTAATAGCTTTACGAATTTCTCCTTTATGGTAAATTGAGAATTCTCCTGAGATATTGTCAATGATTTTAGAAACCTACACACACTCTGTCAATATTAATGAATATTCTGTAACTCACTTTGAAACATTAAGTTAAAAAGGATGATTATATGCAACTTGATTTTGTTTGGAAAGCAGTGCTAATTGTTATCATGGGAACGCTTTTATTAAGAATAGCTGGAAGAAACTCTATTTCTAAATTGACAGTTTCTGAACTTGTGTTAATGAGTACAATTGGTCCATTACTAAGTCGTCCAATTGAAAATAAGGGTATCTGGACACGAGCGAATGGCTAGTTCTTACTCGACGGGAATCCCACCCACGACCTAAGCTCGGCCGCACACGCCCCCGATTGTTAACTGCTGTAGTGCGACAGCCCAATCAAGTTCGTTTACTTCGTCACATAAATTGGTTCAAGTTTGATGTTAGCTAAGTCGATTTCATCAACTGAAGAAATAAATTCTGATGGAACAAATAGGTTTACACCAAAATGGTTCGTAAGAAAGCTGATAAGTAGACTTGAATATAATTTGTTCATATAACCACATCTTCATTAAAAAGTTAATTATCGGAAAATTATAACATGTTTGGAAATTATTAAGATAATGAAAATTTTTCCTCATCACTTGATTGTTTCTACCACCGGCATTATCCCCCATACAATCGACACCTGTTTTCCAAAATGATATTGTAATAGTTAGTATAATAAATTTGGTGGTGAATTTATCATGAAGCATCTTCTTCCTCTTTTAGAGAATTTACTTCACACGGATTTTGTAGTGCTTTCCGATACGGATTTAAAAATAGAATGTGAAGCTACATATGTGTTTAAACAAGAACAAAATACAGTATGGAAGTTAAGTAAACATAAGTATCTTCATCATCATGAGAATATTTATGATTGGAAAAAAGCAGCTGTATTAAAAATTGATGTTGCTATTCAAGAAGTAGTTCAACAACTGCAAGCAGCAGATGTTATAGTTATCACAAATGAGGAAGAAACTATCATAGGCTACCTTGATTCACTCACCCTACTTACAAAACTATTTGAATCATATCAATATTTACATGCTTATTTTCAAACGATGATTGATACTATGGATGGGTCAGTCTCGATTGTGGATGAAGCTGGAAAAACGGTTGTTTGGACTCCTGGTGCTGAGAGGATTTTTTCAATTCCTAAAGAAGAAATTATCGGAAATGAAATGGAGCAGTTTTTTCCAAAAGAAATGTTATTAAATAAAGTTACGATGGAAACAGGTCAATCATTTCGTCATAAGCAGCATAAACCTCGTGAGGATCTTTTTGTCATGATTAATAGCAGTCCGATCGTCATCAATGATCGGATCGTAGGTGCGGTTGCTGCAGAAACAGACATTACGAGTCAAGTGTTAATGAATCAAGAACTTATTAATGCTTCCTCCAAAATTCTTCAACTGCAGAAGGAGGTTTCAAGGCTGCAATTGTCACATGATTCCTTTCAACAAATTAAAGGTTCGAGTCAATTGATGAAAGAAACAGTTTCATTATCAAGGAAAATGTCTGAAACGAGTGCGAACATTTTATTACTTGGTGAAACTGGGGTTGGAAAAGAAGTCTTCGCAAAAGCTATTCATTATTATCGTGGATCAGACTCTCCATTTATTGCTGTAAACTGTGGTGCGATTACACCATCATTGTTTGAGAGTGAATTTTTCGGCTATGAAAAAGGAGCATTTTCTGGTGCAGATGCAAAAGGTAAAAAAGGTAAACTAGAGTTGGCGCATGGAGGAACACTTTTTCTTGATGAAATTGGTGACTTACCGTTGGATATGCAAGTGAAGTTACTCCGAGTATTGCAAGATAAAACGTATTATCGGGTTGGTGGTACAAAGCAACTTAAAGCCCAATGCCGAATCATTGCTGCTACAAATAAGGATTTAGAGGCAATGGTTGTAGCCAATACCTTTCGAGAAGACCTTTATTATCGACTTAACATTTTATCTATTACGATTCCCCCTTTGAGAGAACGAAAAGAAGATGTTATGGAGATCCTTCATCTTTTTATATATGAGTTTTCATTGTTATATCATCGAACGATTAAAATCGTAGATCCTCAGGTCACTTCCGCCCTATTACAATACGATTGGCCTGGAAATGTGAGGGAGCTGCGAAATGTTATTGAACGATTAGTGTTATTGTCAGGAGAAGGAACCATCTCTGTCGGAGCCTTACCGCCAAAGCTGTTACAATCTACATTGTCATCGACTGGATACCTTGATGACTCCTTGCAAGATGACCTAAATGATTTTGAAAAAAATAAAATCATGGAAGCCATTCAAACGGAGAATGGCAACAAGCAAGCAGCAGCAAAAAAACTAGGAATATCTCGAGCTACTTTATACAATAAAATGAAAAAATTAAAGATTGAGCTTTAAAAACAAATAGCATATGCGCCTAAATTAGTTCAGACGAGCGTAAGAAGCTCCTGGGCTGATTTAGAAGCTGGAAATCAAAGGTAGACGCAAGTAATACTCAGTTAGTCGCGAGTTATCTTCCATTACCGAAAGTTTTGCTCCTCTACCCGTAAGTAAGCTCCCTACCTTTAAATAAACTCCACTTATAGGATGTTCCACTGTTCTGTCAAAATTCCAACTGTCTAAATACTTTGACACTCAGCACTACACAATGTCTAAAAACATCTACACCATTACCTAAACTAGCCCCTAAATAAAAGATTATAAAAATGGCACATAACTTGCATCAATACTTCATGTCTATTTTAATCCATACATTAAAGGGGAATTGATCATGAATAAGCGATTGCAAGCATTGCAAACCTTTTTACAAAAACAAAGTATTCCAGGTGGCTTAGTCACATCGCGCCATAATATTTTTTATTTATCGAATTTTGATTACAATCCGCACGAACGGTTTGTAGGTATTTTTGTCTTCCCGAATGACGAACCCATTTTTATTACACCGGCAATGGAAGTTCAAATGATAAAGGAAGCAGGCTGGAACCATCCAATCCTAAGTTACACAGATTCCGATCACCCGTGGGCACTTGTTCGTGACGTGATCGAAAGCAGAAACAAAATGAAACAATTTGCTGTTGAGAAATATGAAATCTCCTATTTTTACATTGAAAGTCTGCAACAGATTTTTGGTGAAGTAGAGTTTGCATCACTAGATCCAATACTAACTGAAATGCGACTAGTAAAAGATGCTGATGAAATTGAAATATTACGTGAAGCCGCCGCTTTTGCTGATTACGGCGTACAAGTGGGTATTGAAGCATTAAAAGAAGGAATCACAGAACTTGAAGTATTAGGGAAAATTGAATTTGAATTAAAGAAAAAAGGGATTAAAGACATGTCATTCCCTCCCATTGTATTGTTTGGCCAAAATGCAAGTAACCCACATGGCGCTTCAGGAGACAATAAGTTAAAAAAAGGCGATACTGCCCTATTTGATTTAGGTGTGAAATATAAGGGATATTGCTCTGATATCACAAGAACCGTCATTTATGGTAATACCAATAGCGAACTCGATAAAATCTACAATACGGTTTTACAAGCCAATCTTGCTGGGGTGGATGCTTCTCAACCTGGAACAAGAATTGGTGATGTTGATATCGCTGGAAGACGCGTCATTCAAGCGGCTGGCTACGGTGATTTTTTTCCACATCGAATCGGTCATGGCCTTGGAATTGATATTCATGAGGCACCTTCTATGAACGATGCTAATGAGGGGTTATTGAAATCAGGAATGGTCATCACCATTGAACCTGGCATTTATCTTAATGGCCTTGGTGGTGTTCGCATTGAAGACGATGTTGTCATTACGGATAATGGGTATGAAGTATTAACGAAGTTTCCAAAAAAATTAATGGTTGTAGGAGCTGAACGATAATGAACCGAATCGAAAAAATACAGAAACAGCTTTTAGAGAACAATGTCGATGCAAAATTAATTACAAAGAGTGAAAATCGTAGATATACGACAGGTTTTACAGGATCAGCAGGTATGGTGCTAATTTCAAAAAATGGTGCTACCTTTATCACTGACTTCCGCTATGCTGAACAAGCTCAAAATGAAGTGAAAAACGCTAAGATTATCGTCCATGACGGTAATATTGAAAAAGAAGTTTCCAATGAAATCGAACGTCAAGGTCTTAAAAAGGTCGCTGTTGAGGCAAATGCCATGACATTAAAAACGTTCTCAACTCTACAAGAGTATGGAAATGTACAATGGATCCAATTGGAAAATATCGTTGAAAAGGTTAGAGAAATCAAAGAGCCGTTAGAATTAGAATTAATGAGAACGGCAGCTAAGATCGCAGATAAGGCGTTTGATTATATTTTGAATGTCATTAAACCAGGGGTTACGGAATTAGCAATCCGTGATGAGCTGGAATTCTATATGCGTAAGCAAGGTGCAACCTCCTCATCCTTTAATACCATTATTGCTTCTGGAAAGAGGGCTGCCCTACCGCATGGAGTGGCTTCCGAAAAAGTGATCGAGCATGGTGACATGGTAACCCTTGATTTTGGTGCATTGTACAATGGTTATTGCTCTGATATTACGAGAACAATCGCCGTCGGGAGCTGCTCGGATGAGTTCCGCAACATTTATCACATCGTATTAGAAGCTCTAAAACGTGGAACAGAAGGAATTCGATCAGGTGAAAAAGCGAAAACGATTGACGATTTAACGAGAGACTATATTACAGAAAAAGGCTTCGGAAATCGTTTCGGACATTCAACAGGTCATGGGTTAGGTATGGAAGTTCACGAACCAATCCGGCTTTCTGACAAAAGTGTAGAAATTCTTCAAACTGGAATGGTTGTTACCGTCGAGCCAGGAATTTATATCCCAGGATGGGGTGGCTGCCGGATTGAAGATGATATTGTAGTAACAGAGAATGGTTATGAAATCATTACCCATTCTCCTAAGCAATTAATTATCTTATAAAAATATTGAACAGGTCATCCAAGGAATTTTTATAAAGATGACCTTTCTTTTGAATGAGGTCGTATTCGATATGAATGAAATCATCATATTTATCATGACAGGATTTATGGTTCTAGGAGCAATAGATTATCTGTTGGGTAATCGGTATGGAGTCGGACAAAAATTTAAGGAAGCCTTCCATTCCATGGGAGCACTAGCCCTTTCAATGGTTGGAATGATCTCACTATCGCCTGTATTGGCAAAATGGTTAACACCGATTGTATCCCCTGTCTACCAATTTCTTGGAGCAGATCCATCGATGTTTTCATCCACGTTTTTAGCTCTTGATATGGGTGGATACTCTTTAGCAAATGAAATGGCTCAATCGAGTGATGCTGCTTTATTTTCTTGGGTGTTTTTAGGAACGATGATGGGGCCGACTATTGTTTTTACCATTCCGGTTGCTTTAAGCATCGTTCATAAAAATGATCATCCCTTTTTTGCTAAAGGAATTTTAATTGGGCTCATGACTATTCCATTTGGATGTTTAACGGGAGGATTCGTAGCAGGATTTGACTTGATATGGATGTTGAAAAATCTGCTTCCTTCTATCCTCATTTCTGTCTTGATCGGCATTGGGATGTTATCCGCTCAATCCGTGATGATCCGTGGTTTTAAATGGTTTG
Organism: Bacillus sp. F19; assembly: GCA_023823795.1. Lineage (NCBI taxonomy): Bacteria > Bacillati > Bacillota > Bacilli > Caryophanales > Bacillaceae > Bacillus > Bacillus sp. F19. Next base: position 396,562 of record CP085711.1, on the reverse strand, counting down.
GTAAAGGGATTGAAATAGTTATTATCATTGGTCTTGTCTCGATTATCATTGAAACTTTAACAGGTATAGTTCTTATTCCTGGTATGTTGCCGCTTTCAGAAGGCTTTGTAACAGTTGGAAAAATAACCATCATGCTTGCCGGTGCGTTTCCGTTTGTATTTGTGTTAGTAAAAGTATTAAAGAAGCCTTTTGTACTACTCGGAAATAAGCTAGGTATGAATCAACAAGCATTAGGTGGTTTTATCGCATCCTTCGCTCATCACATTCCTATGTTTGCTACATTGCACGACATGGATAACCGTGGTAAAGTCGTGAATACTGCGTTTGCCGTTAGTGGTGCATTTGTATTTGGTAGTCACTTAGGCTTTGTAGCCGGCTTAGAAAAGAGCTTTGTTATTCCATTAGTTGTCGGTAAACTTACAGCAGGATTTTTAGCTGCAGCAGTAGCCTTGATCGCGACAAAGAGAACTTAATTAGGAATAATCTTTAATAGCTTATAAGCATAAAATAATCATTGATTTACGTTTATAGAGGATTCAAGTTAGCGTTAGTAGTTTCAGTTGCTATTTATGGTATTAAACTTAAAGAAGCCGAAGCAATAGTTGAAAAAAACATCTAGTTTGTCCATTTTCGAAAGCAACTAAAGGAAATATTGGCGTTGAATTAAAGACTCATATTTTTTGATTGACAAACTTTAAGGACCTAGCCATGTTAGGTCCAAATATATGAATTTTTTCTATAAACTGACCGGAATTCTCTTCTTTTCTTTAAAATAAACCCATTCTTTATTGCCAATTGTGACCGCCTAACAGAATTGAACACTTTTTGCTAATCAACAGTTAACACACTTTTGGGAAATAGGAGGTACGCCAGAGTCGCTTGACACGGAGCCTCTGCGTGCAAGATGTCCCTGCGAAGCCGCATCTTACAAGGGATTTCGCACAGCTGACTAGCCTATCATGCACGCCTCTCCATGTAAAGCGGGTGCTTTGACCTGGAAGAGAGTGTTCAGTCTTATCGAGCAGAAAAGTGTTCAATCTTACTTAGCGGTCACACCAATTTCCACAAGGTGTTTATGAACTAGTTCAAACTCATCCCCCACTCGATCCGGAACATGTGCATCCGAACCAAAGGTTACTTTTACTCCATGGTGCAATGCTAATTCCAAAATGTCGTCTGAAGGATACCAGCCCCCTACATCTTTCGTTTTACCAGAAGTATTAATTTCTATGGCGATGTCATTTTCACCAATCATGATTTTGAATAAGGTTTGATTAAAATCCTGTATTTATTTAAACAAAATTTTCATTTTTATGTTCTTGTCGATGTTGTAAAACTCCAGTATGTTACTCCACTAAAGGGCTATTTAATTGTGCGAAATGTTTCTAGCTTAAATTGAGGGTGGTCACATTACTCAGGTAAAGGCTAGACAGTTCCTTTCGGAACTGAAGGATTATATCGAAGAATCAAATGATGGGGTAACGCCCTGAAGGGTTCTCTCTTAGTCGAATAGCACTGGATTAGTAAGAAAGATAGTGTTATAAGCTCGGCGAAAAGGCGTGAGAATTTACCGTACCAGGTTAAGTTGATGAAAGCCTACCCGCGGGGGTGGTGTAAATCATGGCGCTTGAGTTGAATGAACATGGTGAGAATGTTATACACCCTATAAGGGGTATGGAAACGATTCTGGATTTCAGGGGCCACTATGGAGGTAATGCCATTTAATAATTTTGATAAGTGTATTTGAGAAGATTTAAAGCCTTGAAAATTAATAAATCACTATCTTCTCAATAGGGTTAACCTTATTGAGAAAAAATGGACTAATCGGTAAAAACCGATCAGTCCATAAATAATTATGTTACTCCATTAAAGCCCCCGATTGTTGAATAAGGGATTCAGTACAAGACGAAAATATAAAATGCAATGGCTAAAACAAAACGATAAAAAGCAAAGGGAATTAAACCGATTTTACTAATCCATTTCACAAAAGTAACAACTGCCATAAGAGCTACCACAAAAGAAGTAATAAAACCAACTGCAAACATAGGTAAATCACCTATACTCAATTCATTCTAGCTTTTAAAAAGGTCTAATCCTGTAGCCCCAACCATTATCGGAAGTGCTATTAAGAATGAAAAGTCAGAAGCAGCTTTATAACTCGCCCTAACTAATAACCCTCCAGAAATTGTTGAGCCGTTATCAGCTTTTATAGAAAACGCAAAAAGACAGCCAATTTAAATGCCGGCTGTCTTTTTGCGTTTTGAATTTATTGAAGTAAAAAAGTGTATATCAAAATTCAAGTCTAAATTAGTCTTTTCGGTCGTCTCTTCTCCTTAGACCTAATAACCCAGCCAGACCAATTAACCCGATCCATCCCCAATCCGTATCATCATCGTCATCATTTGTTGCTGCAACATTTCTTGTCATGTTTGTATCATTATTATTGTCATTATTATTTGCTGAAGCATTATTCCCACCGAATAAAAGTCCTAATGAAAGAACAAGGGCTGTAATAATTACTAATTGTTTTCTTATCATTGTAATTCTCCTTTTAATTTTTTTTCATACTCAAGGTTATTCTCCCTTTTGTACATTTTTTTATACTTATTGAATTTGAGAAAAATTGCTATCGTAAGTCGAAACAACCTTTGAATAAATTCAAATATAGTATCTAATAATATTCCCTGTGTTCACTATCCTTTTAAAGGAGAAAATCATGAATTTTCAAAAGACGATAAGGAGTGTAGTTATGGGAATTTTAAGTGGTAACCCAAAAGATGAACCAATGCATTACGGAGAGATTTTTGGTACATGGACTAACCTTTTAACAAATAACGGCTTAATTGCAGGCTATCAGGCTTTTATTAATCACACTGGTGATCAGGATCTAAAAAAGCTAATTGAAGAAGCAATTGAAGGTTTAAAAAATGAAAATAAACAAATAGAAGAACTTCTTAAAGCGAATGGGATTGGTTTACCCCCTGCACCACCAGAACGCCCTATTGCTAAATTAGAAGATATCCCTGTTGGAGCAAGATTTAGTGATCCAGAAATTAGTGCTTCTGTCTCTAGGGATGTAGCTGCTGGTCTAGTTGCTTGCAGTCAAGTAATAGGTCAATCAATAAGAGAAGATATTGGAGTGATGTATGGTCAATTTCATTTAGCAAAAGCTCAATTTGGTGCTAAAATGTTAAAACTTAATAAAGAAAAGGGTTGGCTGATTCCGCCTCCATTACAAGTTAAAGCTAGTGAATAATGCTTAAACTAAAGTCTGTTAGTAAATAGCATAAACAAAGAAAAGCACGCTCTCCCAGCGTGCTTTTCTTCAATTTTTTTATTTAGATATACTTCAGATGAACAGTCTCCAGTTAACATGTAACAGGTATTTAGCAAATGGGCGGCGGTGCCTTTTCCGCACATATCGAAACAATAGACAAAATCGAATAACGGTATTATTTATAATGGTCATTTAAAAAGTCTAATTTTTATTAAATATTCTTCTGAAGGGAAATGTCCTATATCGTAGGATTTGAATGCTGTTAAATTTGTGATGATTTCTTTTGCAACTTTATTTAATCTACTTTCAGGAAAGAATATATCTTTTTTCCCTGCTATTATTAAAGTTGGTGAGGTGTAATTTGTTAATAAGTAGAAAAATTAACTAACATAAAAGATATCCCAGTGTTTAAAGTTAAATTTGCAACAGATGATAACGGAGATCTCGGTCCAATTGCTGTATATGTTGATAAAAGTTCTAAAAAAGTTTTAGGTGTTGGAATTCGAAAATAATGTAAAAAAGATGAGAATAACAGTCGAAGACCGAACCGATAATCGGTCTTTCTTTATATATATATCCTTCTTCAAACTAAACTGCCCTTTAATGGAATAAATTACAATTTCGAGATGTCCCCTTTAAACTCCCTCCTTACTTCACAATATGGCCCAATACACGAAAAAGACGCGTTCCTAAATAAACGCGCCCGATTGCTGAATAAAGCAGTAAAGGCTTTTTATAAAACGTCACTTACTTATTTGTTACCGAGTTGTTCCGCCAAACCGATTAGAAGTCCTTCGGTTCCACGAATGTAGCAGAGCCGATACGAGTCCTCGTACTGAACCACTTCGCCAACGAGCTGAGCACCATACTTAGTGAGTCTGGATACCATTTCGTCAATGTCTTCAACGGTGAACATGACGCGTAGATAACCGAGGGCGTTTACAGGAGCAGTCCGGTGGTCTGATATAGTAGGTGGGGTGAGAAATCGCGAAAGTTCAAGTCGGCTGTGGCCATCTGGGGTAACCATCATAGCAATTTCTACGCACTGAGAACCCAATCCGGTTACGCGACCAGCCCATTCACCTTCGACAGTGGCTCGCCCTTCGAGGTTCAAGCCAATCTCCTCGAAGAAAGAGATTGCGTCATCAAGGGATTCTACAACGATGCCGACATTGTCCATTCTTAGTAATTTGTTTTTTGCCATAGTTTTATCTCCTTATGTGTAAAAATTTATTATCTGATCATCTTCATAATTATTCTATTAAAAAGTTACAAATCCCTTCCAAACAAAAAACACCTTGTCACAGTTCATGATAACAAAGAATAGTCTATTCCTGCCCTGTACTCCATTAAATGGCCCGATTGTTGAAGATCATCTTGGAACATCACTGCTGCATGAATAATTCGAAGCCCCCGATTGGGAAGATATCACTCTTTGTACCAATTATCATCAAATGTAAGATTTAGTGCTTTTCCAAATAAAGTTCCAAATCTAATGAATCCTCTTCCTCTTGCAGTAATTAGATTTCCATCTTGGACTACTAGTGATTCACAATAATTTTCTCTTTCAAAAACACCCGTCATCTCCCGATTTTCCTTTGTCATACCAATAGTATATTTTTTCCCTTTTAATATCCCTGCTTTTGCTAGAAGATAAGGAGAACTCGAAATACTGGCAATTACAGATACTTTACTTTCTATTTGTTGCAAAAACTCAAATAGCTTTCTTTCACCTTCTAAAGAGAATATATCCATACATCCTGTTAATAAGAGACTATCTATGTCATCATAGTTAAGATTATCAATAGTGGTATCAGGCAAACAAGTTAATCCAGATTCCCCTCTAATCGGTTGATTACTTATTCCGACAGTAATTACAGGTTTCTCTCCTTGCATTAAGATTGATAATGCTACACTTAGTTCATATTCACTAAATTGAGGATATAGTAACACTGCTGTTTTTTTCATTCTTTATAACCTCTTTTCAATTTATTGCTGCCCAAACCTTAAAAGAGAGAATAGCCGGAGACCATTACTTGAATCTTCGGCTATCGCGCCCTATTGTTGAAGATCGTTCTGGAACATCCACATTGCAAGGATATTCAAGAAAAGCCCCCTTTAATGGAAGAACGATATATGTTTATTTTACTCGACTTCCCATCAAAATATCTTTTAATTGGTCAACACTTTCGACAATATAAGTAGGGTTAGAGTGACTTATTTCTTCGAATGAACCATATCCATAAGTTACTCCAATTGAGTCAATCCCACTATTATTTGCCCCAATAATATCGTGCAGACGAAGAAGTGTATTCACACATGAAGATTACCGCGGATGAGGATACAGTATAGATGTCATAAATGCTTGGGCAGCAGAGGTACAAAAACAAGGACGAATTGCTCTATATAGCACTTCGTGGGACAACTTTGCATCCCAATCTGTGGCAAGGAAACTAAAACTTCTTCAGTATGGTACAGACATTCATATGAGTTAAAGTAACCGTAAAAAGCAAGACTCCTTCTTCAATTAAAGGGCGCGTTTATGGAGTAATGAAAAAGCTCAATTTCTCTGAATTAAAATAGGGAAATTGAGCTTTTTACTATTGGAAATACGAATTTCCCCGAAGATACCCTCTCTTTGCTGTGATTTATCAAAAACAGGCCTAGTGTCCACTTATACCATTGCCCAGTTCAAACCCCATGTCTCAACGTGTAATGAATCGAAGCAAAAGAATGAGCTAAACCGTGAGTTCAGACAAGAAGCAGCTTACGACGTGGTTGTCAGTGATTTAACGTATGTGAGAGTCGAGAAAAAATGGCATTACATATGTGTATTTTGATCTTTATAATCGGAAAATTATCGGATACAGTGCTGGTCCACAGAAGGACGCAAAGCTTGTGTATCAAGCGATTTCTTCGATAAAAATTGATCTAAACAAGATCAAGTTATTTCACACGGATCGTGGAAGTGAATTCAAGAATAAATTGATTGACGAAGCCTTAGAAACGTTTGAAATCAAGCGTTCTATGAGTATGAAAGGCTGCCCATATGATAATGCGGTTGCGGAGGCAACATTTAAAATTATCAAGACAGAGTTTGTAAAAAAACGCCACTTCGAATCACTATCCGACTTAAAGAGGGAACTATTTGATTATGTGAACTGGTTTAATGGAACAAGAATTCATGGAACATTGGGTTATTTAAGCCCACGAGAATACAAAAATTTACACCTTAGGAAAACTGTCTAGTTTAGTGTTGACATACCATTTTACTTTATATAATTATTGTATAAATTCCCCTTTTACTTATATAGACCAGATTATACTTTCTTCTAAAAAAGCACACCAAAATGAGATACTTTATTCTTTTTATCCCGATATAACCTTGAGCGCCCATAAACCTCTCCTAATTATAAGTAATGAACTAATTCACCAATGGATGGTATTGTAATATCAGGCTTGAACCCAAGATCTAGAGGAAATGGTTGTCCATGGGAAATCCAAACTGTATGCATTCCAGCTAAGTATCCTCCCTGAATATCTGTGTAAGGGTTATCCCCAATCATGATACAAGACTGAGGTTCAACAGATGATAGTTCCTTAATCTTTTTAAATGAATAACAATAGGGTTTCCCTACAGATTCTAACTCCGTAACACCTGATACCGCCTGTATTGCTGAGATAAGTGCCCCAGTTTCTGGTACCCTACTTCCATCCTCTCCCGGATGATAAAGATCAGGATTAACTGCCACTAGTTTAACACCAACTGTTAGGGTTCTTGCGCAATCATATAGCTTTTCATATGTAAAGGAAGGATCGCGCCCCACCACTACTACATCACAAGGATCCTTACAACCTACCTGTGAAATGATGTGACCTGCAGATTTAATAGAATGTTGGAGTGCAGGAGTGCCAAACGTTTTCACTTTAACGACACCGTACTTTTCTAGCAAGTAGTCTCCTACTAATTCTGTGGCTACTAGTATAGAAGATTCCTGAACAGCTAGGCCCATTCCACTCAGCTTTTCTCGAATAGTTTCAGCAGTATCGGTTGAATTATTGCTTAAAAAGTAAATTTGTTTTTGATTAAAATGCAATAATCGTAGTAACTTCTTCACTCCTGGGTACATCTGACTACCTGAATAAACAGATCCATCCAAATCAAAAATAAATGTGGTGCATTTCGCTATATTCATTGTCATTTTTATCATTCACTGCCTTTTCTTAACCTAGTCTTGTTGCTATTAGTACATAAAGCCTCTACTTAATTATCTTTTTTTGTTAAGTAATAGATACTTTGATAAGCTAGTTTTCGTCCAATAAGTAACCTCCTTTTAAAAACAGAAAAAACCCAAATATAGTTAGTCATAATAAACACAAACTCTTTGAGTTTATGTCATAACGGACTAAGAACTATACCTGGATTTTCTCCAATACTCCACCCTTGGTAGTTTTTTAGTATGCTATATAAAATTTCTGTTGCAATTTCTTCTATATATAATTTAGCACATTATTGTTAATTTTATATTTTCGCTAGGAAAAGAATTAGTAACGAATGGATTTTCTGATTTCAATTTATTTATTGCAGGTAGCAACACTATGTGTGTCACCACCTGAGTTTTATATTCGATTCAAGGTTACAACTGATTTTTTTAAAAGAGTGAAAGAATTCTTACTTAATAGAATTCAGAACTGAAAACGGATCTTCTGTGCCACTAGGTGCGGCTACGATTTTTCGCTCCATCGTATGACTACCACCTGCAGCTAGTTCTACATTTTGTCGGCTCATAATCCAGCTTCCATTACCATAAACTTTTAACCCGGAAGTAATTCCTGAATAAACGAGACCAATCGTTTGCCTATCTGTACCAGACATTCCCATCCATGGTTCAGTTGGCGTGAACTCCTGCGGATCAGAATAGGCTAGCGTAATCGTACCGTGTCCGGCTACACCGCTTTTTTGTCCAGCTCCATCATAATCCAAAGCGTCACCTATCCAAACAGATTTGGAATCCTGACCAGTGTTGGAAAACACTGTTTTAGCTGTTATCCACTCTTGATCCGGTAAAATCGTATAAGTAGTATCTACTTTGATTTCTGGATCTTCTGTGGATGTACCGATCGCACTTACCACAGCACGTTCAGAAGAAGATTCCATTACTTTTACTTCTTCACTTTTTACAGTTAATTGCCTCCATGCATCTGGACCCAATGGTTGAGCTGTCGATATATAAGGAAGATTAAACCAGTCCACTTGATCTTGAAAGCCCTTAGCTGAAATATCGATTGGCTTTCCTTTCGTCACTCCAGGAAGCTGTGCGTCCTGGGTAACTGCAGCAATCGTCATAGCTAATCTGCTGTTTTCCATCATAATGTCCTGAATAGATCCTTCAGAGACAGGACCTGGTAGAATCTTTCCAGTACCTGCGTTAACTGTTACTGGCTTTAGAGAAACATCTACAGACTTTGTTTCTCCTTCACTAATTATAGTAGTAATTGTCGCATTTTCATAAGAAAGGCGACTTGCGCGAACGGAATAACTTCCGGGGTCCTGCAAAGCAAACAGATACTTTCCTTCATTATTGGTAGTTGAAGATGCAACTACTTTATTTTCTTTATTTAGAGCCTCTACTAAAGCTCCTTCAACTGGCTTATTTGTACTAGAATCAGTGACACTTCCCTGAATACGAGATTGCTCTGCTGCTTCAGGATCTAAAGTACCAAGATTTGCAGCCCAATTGGCAATAGTTGATGCTGGGCTACTTCCATTAGCAGGATAATCAGTGATGTGGTACCAGCTAATAGATTTCTTTTCACCTGCTGCTACACTTGCATCAAATGATACCCCAAAAATATAACCAAAAGCACTTAATCCAGTCGGCTGATCGTTAACCCAAGCAATTCCATGGGCCGGGCTAGAAATAGCTGTTTTTGGTCCGTCATAAATGTAGTTTCCTGCCCATCCTGATGTAATGAAGCCAGGATTTGCAGCTGATATTCCTGGAACAAATGCAGTGTCGTCAGAACTGTCAGGATCTAGTAAATACTGAAAATACCCCTTAAAATCTTCTGTTCCTGTATTATCAAGCTGTAAAGTAAACTTTGCTACTGGTGCATTCGGCAAAGCTTTGTAAGTAACTTTCGTTTTAATTGCAGGATCAATTTGCGCTTGTCCTGATGCATTAATTGTATCACCATCAACGTTGATATTGGGTAAAGATAACCATTGTCCCTGACGATTCCAAGGCAGTTTCGGATCATTCATTGTTTTGGAAAGGATCCACTCACTCCAATCCAGCGTCTCTGATGCATTATTATCTAGTAAAGCGATATCTGATAGCCATCCAGGCTGGAAAGTTCCCGCAACGTTGTTAGCACCAATCGTTGAAGAAATAGTTGCTTGAATTCGATTATTCATAATATAGTGATATTCTTCACCATTCGTTGTGTCCAAACGTGGGCTCCCTGAATTAAAATCAGGTGTCTCCTGGGACTTACCAGCAACTGGCTCGGTAATCTCATCTAGTTCCAAGTCAATTGTTTCAACTTGACCAGTTACCATTTCAGTAGAAGCTGAAGTACCATTCAAGAACCCTCTACGTTTGGCTGTGAGAGTATATTTTCCTGGCTGTAGACCAAGAACATACTCACCATTATCATTTGCCACTGTCGTTTTAGTTTCACCTGCACCGTTTGTTGCCACGATCGTAGCTCGACTAACAGGTTTTCCTGTAATAGCATCACTTACTTTTCCAGTAGCTCGGGGCCACTTTTGAACCTTTTTCCCTCCAGGAGTGAAAGCATACAGGTTTCCATCAAGGGCACCGACAACTAAAGTATTTCCTGAAATAGCTGGAGATGATGCTACCCAAGCTCCAATTTCATGCTGCCATAAAGGCTGTCCTGTACTACGATCAAATGCATAAAGGTTTCCATCATTCGATCCGATAAATACTACATCACCGCTGACTGCTGCAGATGAGATGATACCACCTTGTGTTCGGTACTTCCATTTCAATGAACCTGTTGTTGCATCTAAGGCAACCACATTTCCATCTGGGAATCCCATATAAACAACGTCATCAGCGACTGCAGCAGACGACCCAGTTGCCCCTCCGTGAATATAAGATGAGTCTGAGCTCTTGTAGCGCCACAGTTCTTTACCTGTTGAAGAATCAAGTGCAACTACTAATCCACCTTGATATCCCATATAAACACGACCTTTTGAGATGGATGGCATTGAATGCATCCAGCCTCCCGCAGGTTTTTGTTTCCATATTTCCTTACCATTTAAGGCATCAAGGGCAATCAACCAACCTCCGTCTGCACCAACATAAACTTTTCCATCTTGAACAACTGGTGTTGATTCAACAATCCAGCCTCCCGCTAAAGGTGCATTCCATATTTCTTCTCCCGTAATAGCATCAAGTGCCATCATCGCTCCACCACTGCCCGTACTATATGCCTGATACACGACTCCATTGTCGATTGTTGGAGAGTAGTACATCCATGCACGTTGCACTTCATTTTTACCTACTGACTTCTCCCAAATTATTTTTCCTGTTTTTGCATCCATTGCATATAAAGTACCTCGGATAGACGAAGCATATACGATTCCGTCGGCAACTGCAGGAGAAGATTGTACTTGAGCATCAGCCTTTACCTGCCACAGCTTTTTGCCAGTTTTTTGGTCCACCGCATGAATGGCATGATGTTCATTGCTGTCTTCATCACGTGTTCCTATATAAACAATTTCATCTACAATTGCTGGTGAAGAAGTAAGAATTGTTCCTGGTGTACGGTAAGTCCAGCTAAAATTCAGACCTGCTTCAAGTGTATCCTTTGTATAACCCGTATGCTGAGCATCACCGTGGAACATCGTCCAGTCAGTTCCGCTCTTTGGTGTAATTTTTTTGTCATCATCTACAATTGAAAATTGTGAAATTCTTGACCAAACATTTTCGGCATCATCAGTCACCCTGACTTCCATATGATGCTTTCTTAACTTTGCTTTACGGGCATCCCATGTGCCATACCAACTCATACCGCTGCTTTGTTTAAGCTTTTTCCATGGACCACCATCCACACGGTATTCTACTCTTTTAACATTACTTGAAGTGTTATAAGCATTTACCAATATGTTGATTTTATCTTGAGCTATTTCACTATTGTTTGCCGGATGTACAATAGAAGCACTTTTTTTCACATCATACATTTTAAATTTCGGATCTTGTTCGTCACCTTGGAAAGTAACCATTCTAAATCCATTAGGTGATTGATCAATCGTGTAAGCACTAGAAACAGATGTTACATGGTCTGCACCAGGAATGGTGTCTTGTGCTACATCATTTACATGCGTGTGTCCTACCATCACAAGGCGTGTATTATATTGACTAAGAAGATCTATAAACTGCTTAGTACTATCTGCTGATGGAGTTTGTGGTGTATTTAATGGCTTATGAACAAATACGACGACTTCCTTGTCCTTTGCATTTTGGGCAAGATCCTGTTTCAACCACTCTAATTGTTCTGGTTCTGAAAAGCCTATGTTGTTCTCCAATGTTACAAAATGTCGATTTCCATAATCAAATGAATACCACTCTGGTCCTAAATAGTTTCGGTAACGATCAACTCTTGTTTTGTAGTCGGAGCCAGGTGCAAAATCATGGTTCCCCATTGCAGGATATACCGGAAGAGTAGATGTAGCTGTACTCGCTGTATAATCCTGGAATTCAGCATCTGTTGCTCGGTTTGTCAAATCACCACTTACAGCAATAAAGGCTGGATCTCCTGTTAATTCGTTGATTTGAGAAAGCTGATTTGTAAACCGTTCGCGATTATTAGTGCTCCCAGCTTCTACGTGAACATCTGCTATATTGACAAAGCTAAAGTTCGGATTTTTATTGTCCGGCGTATGTAACAAACCGAAGTTTTGTTCACTTGTTTCACCTGCTTTGAGGTTGCCTAGCAGTTTATAAAACTGAGGTGTTTTGTTCTCATCTGTTGGTACGCTATATCCGCTAGGAACAGTTACAAAAACAATATCCGTTTGTCGTCTATCTGTACTTGTAGTTAATGTATAATTTCCTTCTTCGTCTGAAACAGTAACAGTCTTCCCATCTGAAACGGAAACATTAGGAATCCCTTGTTCGTTACTATCAAGGGTTCCATTTTCATTTTTATCAACAAACACAACACCCTTAACGGTTACATTAGTGTTTTCAGCAATAACCGGCTTAGTTACAGCAGCAACAGCTAGTCCACACATGATAACAGCGGTAATTACTTTAAGTTTTTGTTTAGTTATTTTCCCTTTTCCTTCTAAAAATTCCATCGTTTCTCCTCCAATTCTTGAGTTCATGTTTCTTTTAAAAACCTAACTAGATGAAAGCACCACCTCCTATTTCGGCCCAAGTATTATCCTAAAATGCGCTCAAAATACCAAAATAATCCCATTCCTAAGATCCACATCGTTGTCGCTCCATGAATGTAAAAAGACCATTTGTATTTTCGGATATAAAGAAGCAGAGGAAACAAAAGCACAATAATTAGAGCTTGTCCCACTTCAACACCTACATTAAATGAGAGGATGGACAATAAAGATTGCCATGTTATTTCATTATTTAGCAGTAGAGCACCTGCGAATCCAACTCCATGGATTAACCCGAAAAGAAACACAACGGCAAACCTGAATTTTGATGAAAATCCAAGGATACTCTCAACAGCTACAAACGCAATACTTAACGCAATGAGCGGCTCAATAATCTCTGGTGGTAGATTGAGAAATTTCATAGCTGTTAGTCCAATTGTGATACTATGGGCTATTGTAAAGACTGTAATAACTTTCAATACATCTGAAAATTTTCGAGTCCCCAAAACAAGTGCGATAACAAACAAAATATGATCGATACCTATCATAATATGGTGGAAACCAATTTCAATGAACCGGATGATTTGGCTAACAAGAGTCTCCTCACCAATCTGAAGTTCCCTCTCTTCTGCTTGAAAAGCAAACTGCCCTTTTTTCTCTCCAATCTCATATGTCATAATGTTTCTATGCATTGGGTCATTATCCTCAAAGAAGATATTGTAATGAATTTGAATCGCCGAATCTAAATCAGTTATAGGAAGATCTAGAGATATCTTTGCGTAATCTCGATCCAGTCTCTTTTCTACTTCTGTAGAGATGAGCTCTCCGTCCACCCTTTCTCCATCCACCGAAATTTCAAAATGTGATGAAAGATACTCTGATAAAGCATCACGTTTCTCTTCTAATGCCTTACTGAGCTGAGCCGAAGAAGAACCTGGATTTACCCCAAAATCAATCAACCTTCCCATTTCAAAATAATCAATAGAAAGTTCTACATGTAGCTCTTCATTTTCTCGATCCATTGTAATCTTTGAATAACCTTCACTATTATCTGTGTGGGCCATAACCTTAAAAGGGATAAGCATCATCATAAAACAGCATATAAACAGTGCAAAGCATGAAATAATTTTATTCACAGTTGCTCAAACCTTTCATCTAAATTTGCAGTGAAAAAAGGGGCGGAGCTACGTTAGCAAATGAGAAAGATGATCAAATAGTAAATTCTCAGAGCCTCTACCCCCACCCCCTGCATTAAAATAGTATTTGGGTAGTAAATTTGATGATTTAGATAATACACGCTCATGACCAGAGACCTTACTTCCCATCTGTACCTAAGCACGAAATTGTCTATCTAGCTGATAGCCATTAAGAATTTCATTTTTCCTCACCCTCCTCATAATAGTTAGTAGTTGATCTATCATTAGTTTGAACATCACCATCTAATTCTTTTTGTATGAGTAAGCAGGCTTAGTAAGATGATAGATAAGTAAACAGACACTTAGTTTAATAAAAATAGCTTTGTTACTAAACTCACTTTCATTTCCTCTAGTTGGTTTTCGGTAATCATTCCCACCCCCTAAATCCGCTGACTAGAAAAGAATAACAAAAAACCCAAGTATAGCCAGTCCCAAAAAACACATGCCTAAATAGCATTCGTGTATTTTTGTAGAACTAGTAGCTATACCTGGGTTTTCTCCATTAACTCCACCCTTGGCAGTTAGCAATATATAATTATTAATTTCTTGTAGTGGTTAGGCATTCGAAATTTATAACTTAATTCTAAGACTCTTAGATTAAAATAGTATTGTTAATTTGTTAATAATTTATTAATTATTATTAATAATTAGTTTATTCTACCTACTATTTGTCATATTCAAAATAGTACTTATAGTATTAGATCCCATAACTCAGGTTCACCAATGGCTACTCCATGGGCTCCAGCCTCCACAACTTCTCTAACTTCATGTGCATGTTTAATTAATCCCGCTGTGATAATAGGGCAATCAATTTTGTCGTAAAACTCACGGATGACCCTTGGCATCAATCCTGGCATTATTTCAATTGCATCGGGTTTTACATCTACAATATTCTTAACCCCATTTTCATATGCATGTGTATCAATCATAAATAAATGCTGAACAGCTAATAACCCCTCTTTTTTAGCAGCTTGAATTAATTGATTTTTTGTTGAAACAATCCCATCTGGCTTTACCTTTTTCGACAAGTACTTTATTCCTTCTCGATCATTAGCTATCCCTTTTATTAAATCAACATGTAAGAAAATAGACTTGTTGTGTTTTCTACTCATTTCTACACAATGCTCAATCGTAAAAATATCCCCAGTCATTAAAAGGATTGTCTCTACAGGTGAAAGAACTGCTTTTTCAATTAAGGAGACATCACGTACAGCAGAATGCCATTATTCTTCCATTTGTTCTTTAGACTGTTTAAATTGCTGCCGGTAATCTAGTAAAGTGTTATTTTATGGGTACAGTCATTGGCCTTGAAATCGCTAAAGGTGAAAGCCAAGTATAAACATTGAGCTTTTCAATATTATTTAGTTTGTTCTCTCGTTATATTAGGGAATTCTCCGAGCGATTTTTAATAGAAAAGAGCACAATTTCCTTATGATAGACGTATATGTCTATCTACGGAACACAACAATTTTTGCGAACACAACCTTAAAAAAGTAAAGGAACCAGGGCGATTAACTCTGGTTCCATTTTCAATCTTCGACAAAATCGGTGTGCATGTGTAATGCTACGGATGGGAAACAATCAATTCACAATCCCCATCTAATTCAAATTCTCCTAATCCCACTGGAATTATGAAATGTGTACCTTTTTTAAGAGAATATTTCTCACAATTGTGAACTAGAGTTCCATCACCCTTGATCACACTTAGAAGTATATATTGATCATTAAATGAAAAAGTAACTTTCCCTTCTATATCCCACTTGTACACTGAGAAAAATTCTGATTCTACAAAAGTAGTAATTGTTATATTCTCCTGCTTCTGAACTTTAGGCGCAACCCCAGTGTCATGATGTGGCACAGTTGTCACATCAATCGCTTTTTTTAAATGAAGATCTCGCAAATTGCCCTCTGCATCTCTACGATTGTAATCATACACTCTGTAGGTTGTGTCAGAGCTTTGCTGTGTTTCTAATACAAGCGTACCTTCACATAATGCATGGATGGTTCCGCTTGGTACATAGAAAAAATCGCCAGGCTTGATTTTCACTCTGCCCAGTAGTTCGTTCCAGTTACCTAAATTAATTTGTTGGATTAATTCTTCTTTTGTTTTTGCATTGTGGCCGAAGATCATGTCGGCTCCTTCTTTACAGTCAAGGATATACCAGCATTCCGTTTTACCAAGTTCTCCACTTTCGTGTACCTTAGCATAGGCATCCTCTGGATGGACCTGAACGGATAAATCCATGTTTGCATCCAATATCTTCGTTAATAGTGGAAAAACTTCTTCCTTCGGGTTACCAAAAAGCTCTGGATGCTCACGCCATAGCTCGTCCAACGCCATACCAGCATATAGACCATTTTCTATGATAGAAGGTCCATTTGGATGAGCGGAAATTGCCCAGCATTCACCTGTTTTATTAATTGGAATATCGTAATCAAATTCTGTTTGTAAGGCTGTTCCACCCCAAATTCGTTCTTTAAAAACTGGTTTTAAAAATAAAGGCTGCACTTTTATTTCCTCCTGAAGTAGGTTTAATTTTGCTTTTCTTTTAGAAATGCTTGATGAGCAAGTATAAGGGCTCCAGTAATTCCTGCGTTATCCCCAAAACCTGGACGAACAATATACTCAGAAAGCTCAGGTAAAGTAACATACTCGTTAACTAGTTCTTTTAAATACTTGTAAGTATTAGAGAATACTTGCTCCTGGTTCATGACTCCTCCACCAAGAATAATCCTTTTTGGTGATAAAATTAAAATATACTGCATGAGAGCTTGGGCAATATAGTAGCCTTCCAAATCCCAAACTTCCATCCGATCAACAAGGTTAACACCTTTGTCGCCCCATCGAGCTTCAATAGCAGGTCCGGCAGCAAGACCTTCTAAGCAATCGTGATGATAAGGGCACTTTCCTTGATACTCATCATTCGGATGTCGCCTCACAAGGATATGTCCCATTTCAGGGTGCGAAAGCCCTTGAAGGAGTTTCCCCTGAACAATAGCTCCTGCTCCAATTCCTGTACCAACAGTAATGTACAAGCAGCTGTCCAATCCTTTAGCAGCGCCAAAGGTAGCTTCTCCCAAGGCTGCAGCATTAACGTCTGTATTGAATCCAATCGGAACAGAAAAGGAGTCTTTTAATGCTTGCACAAAAGGATAATATTCCCATGCCGATTTAGGCGTCGACGTAATATATCCGTAAGTAGAACTATCTCGGTTTACATCGATTGGCCCGAATGAACCAATCCCAATCGCTTTAACAGGATATTTATTAAAAAAGTCAAACACCTTTGGCATAGTTTCCGCTGGTACAGTGGTTGAAATCTGAATTCGATCTGAAATTTTACCATTTTCATCACCAACAGCACAAACAAACTTTGTCCCACCCGCTTCGATTGCACCTAACATACTCAAATCCCTCCAAATGAAAATATATCCTATTATCCTTCCAAATTTCCTTTTTTCTATATTTCACTAGAACTAACCACGGGTCCCTTTTTTGGTTTTTTCCAGATAAAATATAGTGATGGAATTATTATGACATATACAATAGGAAAGAAACTAAACGAAATAGGTAAAAGCGCCTCTATATCAAAGTATTTTTGCATAGCTAGAAACAAAAATACACCGATGATTCTTCCAACACCGAGTGGAATTTCTCGAATAATAATATAGTCCAGTCTCTTTTCCTTATATTGAGGATCCTTTTCAATTGACTCATAAATCATTGCATTCATCGAGGTGTTAATCATATTCATTGCTACAGGCGAGACGACTCCAAAAATAACCAACGAAATGAATACAGGAAGGGCTGATAGTAAAACAGAACTCAAAAATATACTAACCGAACCAATCGCAAAAATTGCCAGACGATATTTCTGATTAGAGAATTTAGCGAGCAAATAGAAAGCAACAATTGCAACAATCTCAGCTGCTGTATTATAAACACCTAAGCTCAATTCTCCACCAGCTACTTTGAACGTTATCATCGTAATCAAAAAGGTCGAGTACACTCCGGATACAATTCCATCGGCAAACATAACCTTGTACATCTTCTTCCATTCTCGTGATGGATTCTTGATGACATCCCAAAAATAACTTTTTGTTGTAACTGGAATTCCTTTCACTTTTAGTGAGATTAAAAAAGAAATAAAAAAGAATACACATGTAGCAATAAAAACGACATAATAACCAATCATACCTTGAAATTGCGAGATTAAAATCCCTGATAGAAGCGGCGCGATTACT
Organism: Bacillus sp. F19; assembly: GCA_023823795.1. Lineage (NCBI taxonomy): Bacteria > Bacillati > Bacillota > Bacilli > Caryophanales > Bacillaceae > Bacillus > Bacillus sp. F19. Next base: position 378,474 of record CP085711.1, on the reverse strand, counting down.
CCTCCGATGGTAAGTAATATTCCTTGTACATATAAAAATTGATCCCGCTTATCATTTGTTGTTAAATCTAATACAGCCATATGCACGCCGACATAGTATAGGCTCATTGCCAAGCCAGTTGTGCTTCCCAACAAAATGATATGATCACTTAATGTGTTATGAAAAATAAGCATGATTAAATAAGTAATCAGATAAAAGATAAACCCTAAACGCATCGTAATCATCGGGCTTGTTTTCCTAGCAATCCACGCACAAAGCCCAAAAGAAAAAATGATTGCAATGGACCAATATAAACTATAATAGGCAAGCAGTGAATAAGTTTTATCTAGTTTCCACAGAAACACACTTTGAAAGATACCTGATAATGCACCGCCAAAGGAAAAAAGGGTATTCATGAGTAAATAAAATTTTAATTCCGTAGAAAAAGACTTGAAAATTTGAAACATTCTTTTAAACTCCTTTTGCAGTAGAGTCGGCCCTTTAGGCCGAAAACTACTGCAACTAGTGGTTAATGATCGCTTTTGAAACGTTAAGATTTTGGAAGTTAGCCATTTCTGCTGATAACTCTTCAATTGTAAAACGATGAGAAATGAGCGACCCGACATCTACCACTTTTTTCGCAATAAGTGAAATAGCTTCTTCGTGCGTAAATGGGTTCACGAACGAGCCCTTTATGGAAAGCTCCTTTGAAAAAATTTCAAAGGGTGAAACCGAAATCATTGTATTGGGTGCAGAAACTCCAAAAAGTAACACTTGGCCGCCCTTTGCTGCTGATTTGACAGCCAATTCCATGCTCTCCGGTCTGCCCACACATTCAATTACCACGTCTGCCTCTAACCTTCCAGCATTCATTGGATGGATCACTTCATCGGCACCCAACTTATATAGAAGCTCCCTTTTGTTATCAGCAGGTTCACTTACTAAGATGGATTGAACATTTTGTTGTTTCACCAATTGTAAAAATAATTGTCCAATAAAACCGCCACCAATAAGGAGTACCTTACTTAAGGATGACAAGTGAATTTTCTTAAAACCATGTATAACACAGCCTAATGGCTCAACAAGAGCAGCCTCTTCGAACGTCATATGGTCTGGGATCTTGTAACAATTAGCTGCTGGTACTACACAATACTCTCCCATTCCACCATCTCTTGTTACACCGACTGCCTGAAGATGAATACATAAATGAGCTCGGTTGCTGCGACAATACTCACATGTCCCGCAATAAATGTTCGGATCAATCGAAACACGGTCGCCTTTTTGTAAGATAGATACTTCTGTACCTACCTCATCCACTTCTCCAGCTAATTCGTGCCCAAGAACGATCGGTGGATTGACTTCAGCAGAACCAGGATGGCCATGGTAAATATGCTGATCTGTTCCACATATACCGCAGCTTTTTACTCTTACGATCACCTCTTTCGGGGATGGTGATCGATAGTTCCAATCCATCACTTCTATTTGCTTTGTTCCTTGTAAAACCGCTGCTTTCATAATAATGACCCCTTTGGTTTCACACTATTAATAGCCTTCACTCTCAAAGTCTCCCAAGGAACTTCTTTTCCCTCTGCCTGCCCGACCCTAAGAGTTCTGCTCTCATTTGGAAGTATGTCAAAGAAATTATCCTCGATTACCAATTGTTCCATATCCATTTCAATCGTTACCATCCGTGCTAGCACATTTGTGGAAACGGTCAACTCATTTTTCTCTTGGTCTATGGAGACTGTTAATTCTGAATCACCAAGTTTCAAATCCTTTTGATCGCGGAAATAATAGATGTTTTCATTGGTTTTATCATTCTTAGAGCGGATGACGAAAACAGCTTCATCTGGTTGAAGTCTGCCTAAAGCATCCTGTTCCAAAACTGCTGCCACTTGTTTAGACACATTTGGCTCAATTGAAACCATCCATTGCTTTGAAAATACTTTTTCTCCATTAAATTGATAAACAGCCAGCTCAATTTCGTCCTGATAGGTTTCTAAGCGATCATTAACAATCCAAATAGATAAATCTCTCCTTGGGATATAATCCACCGTCAATAGAACTGGGCTGTAGAATTTTCTAGCATAATGATAGGAAGCCTTTGGCAATAAATAATAGTCAATGACCGACCAGCTTGTACCCGGCCAGCAGTCGTTAAGCTGCCAAAATAGTGCGCCGCTTGTATGTGGTTTATTCCGTCGATAATGTTCGATTCCATATTTCAATCCTTCTGCCTGGGTTAACATCGAAAAAGCAATGTACTCATCTAAATCCTTCGGAACTCCTGTATATCCTTCCATTAACAAAATTCCTTTTGGATGATGGATATCTTTATTGCGGTACGCCATTTCTTCGCTTCCCCAGAAAAATTGATCCTTAGGGATATTTCGCTCTAATGTATAGCGATTGGAAGAAGCGTGCATACCAAATTCACTTGCAAAGGTTGTGGTATCATTTTTAAAATTTTTAAATGACAACCCTTCGATACTGTAATCCACCGTCTGTGGCTCACCAAATGTTCTCGGCTCAATATTACCATGCCAAACTTGCCAATTATGTGAATCTCCCTGGTCTCTAGAGTTGTGGTCATTTCCTCCAAATGGGGAACTTGGCCAAAACAAGCGAGTTGGATCGAGTTCTTCTAACAATTCCGGCATTAATTCATGATAGATTTTTTCACCATAAAAAGGATGGTTAATTTCCCCTGACGAAAACAACGCTTCATACAGCCAGTCATTTTCATTGTTACCGCACCATAAAGCCAAGCTAGGATGATTCCGAAGCCTTTTAACAACATGAATAATTTCCTCTTTGACATTAGCCATAAAGTTCATATTGTAATCGGGATAAAGAGCACATGAAAACATAAAATCCTGCCAGACTAAAATGCCAAGTCGATTACACTCGTCATAAAACACATCTTTTTCATAGATGCCGCCGCCCCATACGCGAAGCATATTCATATTCGCGTCTTTGGACATCTTGATTAAATGCTTATAACGAGAATCCGGGACTGCTCCAATGAAACTATCAATCGGAATCCAATTAGCGCCTTTCGCAAATACCTTTTCTCCATTTAAAACAAAGGTAAAACAATGATTTCCTTCTTCATCTTTTCGAAGCACTTCAATGGTTCTAATCCCGAACTCTTCCTGTCTATCATCAACTTTCACACCATCTGCAAACAATTCAACAGTTAGTAGATATAGATGAGGCGTCCCAATGTCATGTGTCCACCACAGCTTAGGATTTTCCACTTCCAATACAGCTGTTGCTTTTTTGCGATCCACTCTAACTTTGGTTGCAAACCTTTCTTCCCCATAGGAAAGATTCACATAGACTTCATATTCTTTTTCTCTCCTAAATGAATCGACTTCTACTTCCACTTCGACAATCGCTCTGTCTTGTGATATAAATTTTGTTTTCGCAAACACATTATCAATTTTGGCATAGGTTATTTTCTTTAAATGAACATCTTTCCAAATCCCTGCAGCAACCAAGCGCGGGCCCCAGTCCCAGCCATAATGGCTTTGAGCTTTTCGTGTCCAGATCCGTTTCTTGCTAAATCCTGACCAATAATATTGGACCTTTTCTTTTACATGAACATGTACTGGATCAAATTTTATGGCCAGAACATTTTTTCCTTTCTTCAGCTCCCTTGCCACTTCAAAGGTGTGACTAATAAACATATTTTCTGTTGAACCCAGCTCCACACCGTTTAAATAAATCGTAGCAAACGTATCAAGTCCCTCGAAGATCAACTCATAGCGGTCGTCTTTCGTAATGTCATCATAGAACTCAAAGGTGTTGCGATACCACCACACGTTTTCTTCTACCCACTGACATTTGAGATCATTGTGTCCGTAAAAAGGGTCCTCAATCAATTTTCGGTCAATTAAGGTTGAATGAACATCACCAGGTACAGATGCTGTCATCCAAAAATAATCAATATATTCAGGAGAAGCCACTTCCAGGTCACGAGCAGTCCCCACATCAAATTGTCTTATTTTCCAGTTTTCATTTATTTTCATAGGAACGTCACCTGCCTTGTTAATTTACATTTAAAAGAAAAAGAGGATGACTCAATAAGGCACAACTCCTCACCAATCACAATAAAAGTGGTAACTCAGTATATTGTGGGTTGAGGGGTCTGTCCCTTTGCTTTGAGTCATCCTCACAACAAAAGCTCACTCTTTAATATAAATCAATGAATCTAGAATTTCTTGTAAGCTTAATTCAGCACATGCCATCGATGTGTCTGCAACACCGTAAAACATTTTGACAACATCGCCTTCAACGATAGCCCCACATGAAAAGACTACATTTCCAAAGAACCCTTCTACTTCATAATCAGCTTCAGGTTCCAGAATCGGCTGATCGGAGCGAGCAATGACCTTTGTCGGATCTTCTAAATCAAGTAAAACAGCTCCCATACAATAGCGATGGTCTTTGGTTGCACCATGGTAAAGCTCAAGCCAGCCTTTTTCCGTTTTAAAAGGAACGGCTCCTCCGCCCATACGCGCGCTATCCCACATACCTTCACGTAATCCTAGTAAATGCTTGTGATTTCCCCAGTGTAAGAGATTGGTCGATTCAGCAATCCACATCTCTGGCTCTCCGACACTTCTCGGTACTGGACGATGAATAGCATAATATTTTCCGTTTATTTTTTCAGGGAAGATTAAAACATCTTTGTTTTCCGGCGCAAAAATCATCCCATGATGTTCAGTCGTTATAAAATCTTTAGTGGAAACCATTGATTCTCCAACGCCAACTGGTGAAATAGCACTAAAGTAAATATAATAGGTATCTTCTATTTGTGTAATCCGCGGGTCTTCAATTCCAAAGGTTTCTAATTCATTGGATGGGTAAACAAATGGGGTGTCATCAATGGTGAACTGATGACCATCTTTGCTTCGTGCAATACGTAAATACGACAAAGAAGTTAAGTACTTAAAACCTTGTTTATCACCATTTTCCCGAATCACACGCGGATCAGAGAAATCATAAGCAGGATCATTTAAATTAAAATCTAAAATCTCTAGTTCATTCGTTTGTGGACGATAAATAGGCGCTTTTACAATATTTAAGTCTTCACTAATTGGGCGTTCAGCTACACGGAGCAGCATAATAATTTCATCATTATATGTTGCAATCCCTGCATTAAAGGCACCAATCACTTCAAAATCAGGTCGATGCGGTTTTACATGTGCTGGTGTGACCAATGGGTTCTCTTCATATCTATATACGTTCATTTTGATTTCTCCTTAATGCTGAATTTTTGCTCGTATGGTAAAAACGGATCGGTTATGGTGATTTTTTGAGCTTCAGCATCACTAATGCCTGCATAAAGATCAGCCGTGCCATCTGATTTTCGAACTAAACCGCCGCTAAACACAACATCTGCTAAGTCTGGGCGCTTCGATGGACCATGAAGGAACTGGCTTCTTGTTGCGATTAGCTCCATATCAGAAAATGCACCTGTTTCCGGATCAAGTACAAATACCATTGGATAGTAGTGGCGATTTCCTTCCTCATCAAAAGATGCAATATGCCCAAGTACGCCTATGAGACCATTAGCTAAAAGGTGCGCTTCGTTCCCACCGCCCCATTGTTCGTCAATAAACTGGTCTTCAAGTAAAGGCGCTTCGTCGATCACTTCAATTGTCAATTCAGATAATGAAGAGATACGGGTCCAGCCAATTTTTCCTCTTCCGCCTTTTTCTCCTTGAGGTCTTGTTAATACACCAATACTTCCATCCTCAAGCTCAATAAGTCGAAGGTCTTTCATTCCATCTGGGCCTTTAGCAAACTCTTTTAAGCTAGCAATCGATCGGCCTTTATAAAAAACTGTTCGCCAGCCAAGTTTTCCTTCGAGTGTTGGATGAGGGAAGATTTGAACGCCTCCCAATACTAACTCTCCTGCTATTTTAGTGAAGAAAGGATCTTGCATTTCAAGAACAGGTGCATTTTCTCTTGGCACCCACTCACCGTTTCTCTTGACAAAAAAATAAACATTAGAGTGTTCACTGTCACGTGATTCAACTCGTCCTGCAATCACAAGCTCCCCTTCATCTTCAAATGGTGCGCTAATATTATAGACATCATTTACACCAATACCAGAGAATACAATTTTTTCAGGATTGGTTGGCTGAGCTTTTGAAGTGAATTCCTCTAATAGCTGTTCACAAGTTTGAGCATTCCCTTTACTTAACATGTTCATCTCCTATATCCCCCTTTAGGATCATTGCTTCATTTGCTAAAATTGTTACCACGTTCCCACTTTCTAAGCTCGTTCGCTTTGATGAAAGCAGCATTTCTATATCCGAGGAAAAGCAAGCAGCTAGATTGAGAGATTTTGATTGATCAGAAAAATTCAAGATAACTAATATCTTTTCAAATTGATCTTTTCTGACGAAGTAAATCATTCCATTTTCATTACGTAAAAATTCATAATCCGCTAAACCTAATGAAGAATGTGCTTTTCGCAGCTTCAGCAGCCTTTTATAAAAAGAAAGCATTGAATTCGGATCATTTTGCTGATTTTCAACATTAATTTTGTAAGCATGAGCCGGAATCGTAATCCAGGGCAAAGTCTCTGAAAACCCTACATTAGAATGTGAATTCCATTGCATCGGGGTACGTGACTTATCCCTCGATTTCTCATTAGCTACAGCTAATGCCTTCTCATGCGACTGTTTTGACTGAATTTCTAGCTCATAAGCCATTATTCCTTGGACATCCTTCATTTTCGCGATGTCATCGGCTACCCAATCTCTCATCCCAATTTCATTTCCATAATAAATAAAAGGAACACCCTTCGCCGTAAGCATCAAAGCAGCAACTAGTTTGGCTCGGTCCTCATCGCCGCCAAACCTTGAAATATGCCGAGACATATCATGACTTGAAAAGAACAAGGTTGGAATTTGAGTTGGATGATAAACTTGCTCCGTTTCCTCTAATTGCTGAAAGATTTTATCCGAATCAAACTCTCCGATACTCCCAATATTAAAATTAAACACAACATCAAATTTGTTAAGACCAGAATACTGTTTTAGAATCCTCAGGTCCTCAGAACCAACCTCACCAACAAGGAATTTATCGGGAAACTGATGCACAAACTCAGCGATTTCTGTAATAATCGGTAAAATACCTTCTTGGTCTTTATCGTATAAGTGATTTTGTTCATTCTTTTCAAAGTCATATGGATTGTCTTTGAAAGAATCATTGACCTTTAAGAAATTGATGACATCAAGCCGGAAACCATCGATTCCCTTTTCAAGCCAAAATTTCATGACATCAAACATAGCTTGTTTCACTTCAGGATTGGCCCAATTTAAATCAGCCTGTTCCTTCGCAAACGCGTGGTAATAATATTGGTTTGTCGCTTCATTATATTCCCATGCAGAGCCTCCAAAGAACGATTCCCAATTGTTCGGCTCATCTCTCCAAATATACCAATCACGTTTCGGATGATTCTTTGACGACTTTGACTCTTGGAACCATTTATGATCAGTTGAGGTATGGTTCAAAACTAAATCGGCAATTACTCGGATTCCACGCTGATGTGCTTCCTTAATGAAAGCCTCAAAATCCTCCATCGTTCCATAATCAGGATCAATCGATTTGTAGTCGGAAATGTCATAACCGTTATCGACCTTTGGTGAAGGATAAAAGGGAGTGAGCCACAGTCCATCAATCCCTAACTCTTTTAGATAGTCAAGTTTGGAGGTGATTCCAGCAAAATCACCAATTCCATCGCCATTTCCGTCTTTAAAGCTTGGCATATAGATTTCATAAAAAGTCGATTGTTTCCACCAATTAACCATTGTGTAAGAACTCCAGTCCTGGATTACTTAAGTGTAAATTGCATACCTTCTTGGAACTTTTTCGCGAAAAGCAAGAAAATAATTATGATTGGCATTGTTAATAAAACAGATGCGGCATACATCGGGCCTGGATAACCGCCATATGGACCGAACATTTGGGATAAAAGGACATTCAGGGTTAGCATATCGTCACTCTTCGCAACTAACATATCCCATAATAGCTCTGTCCATCTTTCCATAAACAGGAATAAGAAAATAACAGTAGTAATCGATTTTGACATTGGCATGACGATTTTGAACATAATTTGCCATTCGCTTGCACCATCTAATTTTGCGGCTTCAATAAAAGTTTCTGGAATCGCCTTGAAAAAGTTCGTATACATAAATACAGCCCATAGACTCATTGCTTTCGGCAAGATCATTCCCCAATATGAGTCATACATTCCGATTCTTTGAATGACAAGGAACGTTGGGATTAGCAATATAATCGCCGGAAAGAACATTTGGAATAAAATAAAGTTATTAATGGTGTCTCTTCCTTTAAACGGAATTTTTGCTAGTGCATATGCAACCATAACCGCAGAGACCATCATTAACAGAGTAGAACCAGCAGAGACGATAAAACTGTTAAAAAACGCATTAATCCATGGCCTTGGAATTAATGCTTCTCCTCCGCCTAACAGCCATTGATACGATTTCAAAGTGAATTCTGTCGGAATCAGCTTCTTATCTACTTGATTCCAATCAGCAAAAGAATTTAGCACCATATAAATATACGGAAAGATCATAATCAGTAAGAGAACAATGGCGATTAGGTAACGTAACCATAATCCATTTTTCTTAGCTCCACCCATATCGTTTCCCCCACATTTCTAAGAGTTTTCGAATGATAAAAATCGAAATAAACGTTACAACGGAAGCAATAACCGCAATCGCTGAAGCATAACCTGCTTGAAGATTTGAGAACGCTCTTGTAAAAATCTCCATTTGCCATGTATTAGTTGCAAAATTTGGTCCTCCGCCTGTTAATTGGTAAACCTCTGTGAAAATACCAAACGTAACACCAATCGATAAAATTAAAACCGTAAATAAAGCAGGGTAAAGGAGCGGAAAGGTAATCTTCCAAAAACGCTGCCAAGCATTTACCCCATCGATCATCGCCGCTTCATATACTTCCTTATTAATGCTCTCAAACCCGGATGTCAAAATCAGCGCATAGTACCCGGTAAATTTCCAGGCGATAATCACCGCGACAACGAAGAGTGCTCCAAATGGTGAACCAAGCCAGTTAATATCTAAGCCAAAGGCGTTTCGTAAAAATTCATTAATCGGACTGTTGTAAGATAATAGTCCTTTTATGATGAGTGAGGAAACAACCCCTGATGCTAAGTAAGGCAGAAAAAATCCAATTAAAAACAGTCCTTTAAATTTAGGTAACCCCTGAACGATTAAGGCAACAATGATTGAAGACGCAATAACTAATGGAACAAAAACAGCCATAAATTTAAAAGTCACGAAAAATGCACTTTGGACACCTGGGCTTTGAAAAGCCTCTGCATAATTTTCTAATCCAACAAAACTAAAAGTAGGTGCTATTAAATTCCAATCAGTCACAGATAAAAACAATGACCAAACGAGTGGTATTAGAAAGAAAACGATTGCGTATAAAAGATAAGGACTGGCAAAAAGCCAGCCCATTCTTCCTTGTTTTGTGCTCATTATTTCAGAGCCCCCTCAACGGCCTCTTCCATATCCTTCCAAGCAGTTTTCGGATTTTTCTCACCCTTTACCACTGGATTGAAAGCATGTTGACCAATAAACGTTTGAATATCATTATATTTAGCGTTATCCATTGGCGGAATCGCATTTGGAACGGCTGCTGCATATGGTTGTAATGCTGGATTTTTATCAAGGAACGCCTTAAATGTTTCATTTGTTGTTAAATCGTCACGTGCTGGTGGTAAGTTCGTCTTTTCAAGCCATTTCAAATCATTTTCAGGGTTTGAGTAAACCCAGTTAATGAATTTCATAGCTGCTTTTTGTTGTTCTTTCGTTGCAGTAGCGTAAACGACTAAACCTTTTGAATCAGCAAATGTTTTAACTTCTTTTGGATCCATATCATCTGGAACAGGAGGTGGGGTTAATGTATAAGTTTCGTTATATTTCATTTCTGGGAATTTTTCTGCCCAGTATGGAATAGTCCAAGGACCAACATCTACGAAAATTCCTAAACCAGATTCAAACGGATCTTTTGACTGCCTTGTTAATAATGCGTCTGCTTGACGTAAATCATCCATAAAGCCAAGTACTTGTTCACCTGCTTTTTCATCGCCTGTAAATTTAGTACCTTCAACAAACTTGTTACCGTCTGATGCCGCATTATACAACATGAAGAAGTCGAACCACCTCTTCCAAGGTGTTGGATCAGCAAGGTCTGCTTTTGCCCACACATACTTATCAGGATATTTTTCTTTTAATTTCTTAGCCACATCTAACATTTCACTGTAAGTTTTTGGTGGTTCGTTATAACCAAGTTCTTTTAAAATGTCTAATCTCCAACCAAACAACATCGCATTTGAGTAAATTGGTAATACATATTGGTGGCCGTCAGCAAATTCCCAGCCCTTCATCGTATTTTCCATCTTACGGCTTTCTTTTACTTTATCCCATCCATCTAATTCATCTAACGGTACAAGGGCTTTACTATCTGCTAACTGAGCGGCAAAACCACGGTTAATGTTTTCAGACATTGTAGGCGCACTTCCACCAGCAATCGCAGATTGAATACCTGCTTCAGAAGTTGGGCTTTCCTTCATTGGACTAACATTAACTTTTATTTCAGGATTTTCTTTTGTAAACTCTTCCGCTACTTCCTTCCAATACACTTGCTGTGTTGGGTTTGGAGCAGCCCAAAATTCAATCGTTGTTACCCCATCTTTTGTGCCGCTGTTTTGTTCTTTATTACCTGTACTACAGGCAGCAAGCCCGGAAACTGTAAGTGAAGCTGCAAACAAGATCGACGCTACTTTTTTTATCTTCATCCCAAATTCCTCCAATTACTAATTATCTTTTACATACCTCACAAACAAATAGTATTTCCCTGAAGGGTAACACTATTATAAATCTAATAAAACAAATGTAAGTTACAAGAAAATGGCTAATCTCACATGTGGGAGCGCTATCATTTCTTTTCAAAAATTGTATTAATGTATCTAACCAAATGTAAAAAATAAGTTGTTTTTACTAATCCCCCGTCTCTCCACAAAGATAGATATAATTACAAAAACAAATAATAATTGTTAAATAACGTTATTATTAACCTTGCAAAATAATTATTACACCTAGTTTTGGTAATGTCAATTACTGTTTCGACAAAATTATAAAGTTTTTCCGTTATATATTGAAATGACGCTATTGTATTTTCTATCCTGTAACGTTACAATGAAATTACAAACTTAATAAGTACGAACTTAGATCAAAGGAGAACGTTAATATATATGAAAAAAAAAGTGACGATGCAGGATATAGCGGATCACCTAAATATCTCGAAAAACTCTGTTTCCCAAGCTTTAACTGGAAAACCCGGAGTTAGCGAAGTGACAAGAAGGCTTGTACAAGATACAGCAAATGAATTAGGTTATGACTATTCAAATAGCCGAAAACAAAAACTAGCGGATAAAAAGATGACCAGAAATATCGCGTTAATCGCTTCTGATTATGCTTTTTCACTTAAAAGCTTTTTTGGTGAAATTTATTTAAGTAGTGAAAAAGAAGTTCGGGCTCGTGGCATGAATTTGTTTATTGAACCGATTGATAGCGAATCAAAAAAGAATCTAACTTTACCTTCTGTGTTATCGAGCCATGAAATTGATGGAATTTTAATTTTATCTCATATTAGTACAGAATATATTTCAAAAATTATTAGTACAGGCATCCCTACTGTTTTAATTGATCATCACTCACCATATCTGCAGGCCGATTCAATTTTAACAAATAACCGCTTTGGGGCGTTTATGGCTGTAGAACATTTAATCCAATTAGGACATCGTGATATAGCGTTTGTAGGCAATGTTGACATTTCTCCAAGCTATCAAGAAAGATTAGAAGGATACTTACTTGCTTTAAATAGATATGGGATAAAGCCTAATGAAAACTTTATGTTAACAAACACACAGGAAAATCAAGCTGAAATCAGTTTATTCCTCGATAACCTTCAAGACCAGCCTTCAGCATGGTTTTGTGTGAATGATGGTCATGGTTTCCTCGTTTCATCCGTTTTACAGCAAAGAGGTTTCAAAGTACCTGAGAATGTATCTATATGCAGCTTTGACAATGGACAATTATCACAAATTTTAACCCCAAAGATTACAACAATGGATATTGATTTAAGTTATTATGGTAAAAAGGCAGTGGAACAGCTTTGTTGGAGAATGGAAAACAAAGAAGAGCCGATTCAGGAGATCCTGTTACCAACGAAGTTAATTATTAGAGAGTCTACTTCGGAAAAACGATAAAAATTGAAATTAGAAAAAAGTTATGTTTACTTTTTTCTATATACTAAATCCTCATCGGAGAGTTTGACTTGATTATGGAAAAAAACATAGAAAAACCCGAATAATGGGCACTTTTTATTAAGTGTCCATTATTCGGGTAGCAGTTCAAGATCTGCTCTTTTCTTATTTATTCAATTCTAAAATTATCGAGTTCTTCTTCTGTTAGTTTAAGTAGGCTTTTTTCCTGTAGCCTTGCAGTAATTGTCCTTGTCTCTAAAACGGATAATAGGTATAGATATATGTCGATTATTAATCACTAAAAAAGCAAAAAAAATGCACAAGTACTTATGAAAGTATTTGTACCTATGTTTTTGTGTATAGTTAAGCAATTTTCTTAAGATATACAAGATTTATAGCAATATCCATTATTGCTCCCTCAAATTCCTCTTCATTGACAATCGCCTCCCGTAGCAATAACGGGAGGTTTTTTTGTATATAAGAATCAATACGTCTAATCGTTTTTGTTTAGAGTATCGAAGATGGAACAGCATAATCAACACAAACTATGCCATGCCCCTTAGTTCATGGAATATTATTGTTTGCTTACTACTTGACTCACAATTTCAGTTACGGTAGTTCTACTCATTTTTTCCTTTCCCTCTGTTAAAGCGTCAAGCGTACCATGAGCAAGTGCTATCGGGATTTTGCAAAAATTAAGGATTGGACCAGGTTTAATATTCTCCAAGTAAACGTCAGCAAGAGCTAGATTACGTCGGGCGTACATAAACATATCTTCTAACTCCCACCCATCGGGAAAGAAATCTACACCTCTCTCTAAATCCTCTGCACGATTACGAAGAATATTGACGGACTGTAAGCCACGGCCAAAGGCTATGGCTAGAGACTCATCTGTTTCAGTAGCATCATACCACTTCCAAATATCTGAGAGCATGACTCCAACCAAACCAGCCACGTAGAATGTGTATTGATTCAAATCCTCTTCATTCTTAATCCGCCACTCTTTTAAAACCCAGTCCCCCATCCCTTTCGCCATAGTGGATGTTGCATGCAAAACGTTCTCTACAATTGTCGGTGGACAAAGCTTGATCCAATCACCAAGACGTAAGGTAACATCCGGAAGAAGGGAGTTGTACGGATGAAAAATATCCATTAACTCGTTGTTATTAAAGGGTTTTTGCAAGAGTTGACTGATTGAACGTAATAGATTACTTTTGGTTTCGAAATCGAGTTGAGGATGATCTTCAATCTCGTCAATAGCTCTCATGCATAAGTAGGCGGATGTAACAGTTTCTCTTAATCCTGGCGATAGAAGACTGATAGGGATAAAGAAGGTCCGGCTTGTTGCCTTTAACATGTCTCTCGCGTCTCTATGTAAATTAATTGCTTCACTCATCTTTGTATTATCTCCTTTTTTGTCTTAAGCCTTATTTCCCTTAATTTCAATGATTGTTTGCAAATAGTGTTGGGAAAGATTCACTAAATTACTGCTGAAAGTTGGAAATGGCTGTATTAGCAAGAATTGTAGTTTCTTCATAAAAAGTCTAACATGTTTTTACGAAAAAAACTCTCACATACCATAAAAAAAGTCTGATGAGGATCTAAATCTGGCCCCTTAATTGAATAACACGAATGGCGTTTTTGAAAATCTTTATGTTAATCCACATTTAAAAATGGAATCAGGTAATAGCTATATTATACTCTTTTGTATATATTGACATATGTTACAACAACAAAATAAACATATATAATATTGTATATTTTGAAATAGAAAAACCAGTTTTAGTCTAATGCTATAGATTCGAAAATTTTGAAAGAAGACTTCTTTAGGATACTTTGGATATTATTTACCACTTTTTCATTAAACATGTGTGAATTTAACACTTGAGGAAATCCATATTCTAATAATTTGCTGAAAACTGAGAGATGATTCTCAATTGCTGGACCATACCTGCAAATTTAGAAGATAATAAGGTTTTAGTCAGTCTGAAAGAGTTCCCATAAAAAGAAAATAACCCTTGAATCACAAGGGTTACAGTCATTTTCCAGTGATTTTACGAATCTAACAAAATATCTATTTTGTTAGATTCATGCCAAGTTAATTTAAAACTCTGTCCATTATTAAATCATCAATTCTAACAATGTAAATATTTCCTTTACAACAATTGGGTCGAATTCAGATTCTCTTTCTTCATCATGTGTACCTTTATTTAAGTAGTTCCATTTTAATTTAACCTTTTTACAAGAACATATCTTTTCAGTTTTAGTGAAAATGACTCCTTTTTTCAGAATACTCCAGTTACAAGTAGCCATAAGAAAAGGCTGCACTAATTTGTGTGAGGAAGGTCCAAACTATATTTTCATAACCATAATAGAGCCTAGTCTTGTTGTTTGAATTTTAAAACTTCCCTATTCCCTGGTTATGGTAATAAGATAGATTAGCGTCATATGAGAGCATAAATAGTGCGTTTTCTTAGGCTGATAAATCAAGAAAATCCATAACAAAAGCCTATAAGTTGTTTTGTGGTTTCATTATTTAAGGCACCAATGACCACACCACCGTTACGATTGGCGGCAACCATTTGGGGAGAGATGCGATAACCTCTTCTCCCTAAACCAATTTTTTAGTCAACTAATCATATTCTTCTATAACATTAAATGTGAACCTTGCAAGCATAGCTTTTTTCCCGTCGTAACACTTTTCCAGCAGTTGTACCGATATATTTGCCTTCTTTTACAGTCAATTTGCCATTCACTAGAACATAGGAAATTCCAGTAGGTTCTTCCAATGGGCTTTCATATGTTGATTGGTCTGCTATCGTTTTTGGGTTGAAGATCACGATATCTGCTGCGTAACCTTCCCGAATAAGGCCTCTGTCTTTTAGACGCAACAATTGCGCAGGAGCACCGGTCATTTTACGGATTGCCTGTTCAAGGGAAAGTGCATTCTTTTCTCTAACGTAACGACCAAGTACTCGAGGATAAGTACCATATAATCTAGGATGTGGTTTCCCTCCAAAAATACCGTCGGATCCCACGATTTGAAGTGGATGTCTCATTCCATGGATTACATCTTCCTCGTCGCCCCAATGAACAACCATGGTAATACCGGCATTTTCCTCTAATAGTAAATCAAGTGCAGCATCAGAAGGATCAACTCCTCTTCTTTTTGCGATTTCAATCAGATTTTTTCCCTCGACCCAGCGGTTTTGCTCTGTTGAAACGGAGGTTAAAGTGATATTTTCCCAACCACAAGTAAGAACCCAATTCTCGTAGTTTTCATTACTCTTAAACTCTTCCTTGATTTTTTCTCGATTGACCGGCTCTTCTAGCTTCTTAAGCAGCTCTGATGTGCCACCGGAATGCATCCAAGGGGGTAAAATCGCATGAAAAACGGTTGAGCCTGCAGTATACGGATATTGGTCAAATGTTATTTCGATACCTTCTCTTCGGCCCGCGTCCATTTTTTCAAGGGCAATCTCAAATTTATCACGATTGATTTTACCGGCTACCTTAAAATGAGACACATGTAGGCGTACACCTGATTGCCGCGCGACGTCGATTACTTCATCCAGGGCTTCCAATGAATGGTTGCTTTCGTTTCGAATATGAACAACAAAACAGCCGTCATATTTAGCAGCACCTTTACATAATGCAATTAACTCTTCCTTATTTGAGAAAACATTGGGAGGATAAACTAAGCCAGATGACACCCCAACAGCACCTTGTATCATTCCTTCTTCCACTAGAAACTGCATTTGTTTCATTTCTTCCTGCGTGGCCTTACGACCGTCAAATCCCATCACAAGTGTTCGAACAGCACCGTGGGGAACAAGGTAAGTAGCATTGCCTGCAATGTTGGAATTTTCAAGAAACTTAAGGTATTCATCAATTGTATTCCAAGGCCAATCGCCAATATCTCCGTTTAGTCCTTTTAATTGTTTTTGCCATAACGGCTTCGTTTGCTCTGATACGGGAGCAACAGATATGCCATCCTGACCAAATAACTCCGTCGTGACACCTTGTAAAACTTTAATATGATGTATATCAGGTTTGGTACAAAGTAAATCCGAATGAACATGAGTATCAATAAATCCCGGTGAAACCGCTAATCCATTGGCATCAATTTCGGCTTCTGCCTGTTCCTGGCTTAGGTCACCGATTTTGCTGATAATCCCATCCTTGATCCCCAAATCCAATTTAGTCCAGGGGTTTTCAGTTCCATCATAGATTTTACCGCCTCTAATAATAAAATCATACATTGTAATTCCTCCCTGTTTTTTAATAGAATTCAAACTACCCTTTTTAGTAGAAGTCTCTTTTGCTATACATATCAAAAAAGCATCCTTATCCTCATTTAACTAGTATTTAAATAAGCAACCATCCAACTAGTAAATAAAATAAAAAGAATAAAGTATTTATTATTTGAAGTAACCCTGATTCGGCTCATATTACCTCTCGTATTCTATAAAAATTTAACTTGAACAGGCCACAAGAAACAATTAATATAATTTAAACTTGTGAGTAATAGATTAAATATTATTGTGGCAGTAAAACAAGAGAACTTTTAATGCTAAAAGGTACGACAGTGTTTACAGCTATTGCTATTATGTTGCGATAACGATAAAGTTCAATACGCTCAAAATGTAGACAGTATCTGTTTGGACATAATGCCCATATAACCTTGGTGATACTAGGATTTGAGCAAAATTATGAACAAAGGAAAAATTGAATCATCAATCTTTCCTTTTTAATGTAGTGATAGCCATTTAGGTTTCCCCCATTAATCACGTTTCGTAAAAGGAAAAAATTCTTCACTTGATTGGTCATATTCTTCCATTCGCTTTTGAACTTTAGCATCCTGTGATGCTGCGACACTGGTAACAAGTAAATTAAGTAAAGCAAAAGTCGGCGTTACCCCTTTTAAGGGAATCGGAGCAGGGGCAACAACCTGAAATAAAATATCAGCAAAAGGTCCTATTGGCGAAAATTCATCATCTGTTATCGCTAACACATTTGCTCCTTTTTTCTTGGCGGCTTTTACAAAAGAAAAAGTTTCTTGAATATATCGTGGGAACGAGATTGCAATCACTAAAGTTTTATGATCTATTTGAGATAATAAGTAATTGGCATCTTCAATTTCCCCCCTATATAAAAGAGTATCTCCAACTACAATATTCAGGCTGAAGGTTAGCCAGTTAGCAGGACCATAAGATGAACGGAATCCAATAACAATACGCTTTTCTGAAGTAATCAATAGGTTAACAGCTTTTTTGTACTGGGAGTGATCTAAATGTTCTAAGGTTGCCCGAACGTAGGCATTATCTTGCTCAATTACATATTGTATCAAGTTTAAATCTTTTAAAGATTTGGAAGTGGTTCGGAAGTTTTCAATAGGACCGCTATTTTGTGCTGAGTCTTTCAGTAAAGAAGATTGAATTTCTTTCTGCAATTCGCTATATCCAGAATAGCCTAACGCATATGATAAACGAATCACTGTAGTATCACTAGTCTTACTTGCTGTACCGACTTGCTTTGCAGTTTGAAAAGCAACCTCTTTAGGAAAGTCTACAATATATTTTGCAACTAATTTCTGCCTTTTTGTTAGTTCATTAAATTGCTTTCTAATTCTCTCTTTAAAATTATCCATAGAGCTATTCCTTCCTTATGTCCTTAACTTGGAGTTGTTTAAATGTGTTTCACCCGAATAAAACCAGAGTTACCCCTGAGAAAAAAGAACGTTACATCTGTAACGTTCAACCTGATTTTTCCTATATATTGGATTTTAGGTGCACTTCTCCATAATATACGGTTTTTGAATTAATTAAAAGAAATTTAGTCATATAAAATGACTTGAATCAGAATCAGGGTAACAACTCATAGAATTTCATTCTTCCGATTACACCGTAACCTTGTTAAGAAAGTGTTCAAAAGTAGCTTTCGATAATTCTGAGATTTTCATTGCGCTTTCTGCTTCCGTTTTGTTGTCTTTAGAAAAAACAGTAATGATAAATGTACCTTTGTTATCTGGAAGTTTAACAATTCCTGCGTCATTAACGACACTTGCAATGGTACCTGTTTTATGGCCAACAACTGTATTTACTGGCAATAAGTGAGGAATTCTATTTCGAAATTGTTGTTTGGCAAGTATTTCAAACATATCATCACAAGCACTCACCGAGATAAGTTTCTTACGAGCAATTAATTCTAACAATAGTGCCATATCAGCTGCTGTTGTAACATTGTTTTCAATGCTTTCCTGAAAAACGATCGAATTATAATCGATTTCACCTTCTTTAAAACGACGATCAATCTCATTAAAAATTTCATGAGAAAAGCTTTGTGGCGGCAGTCCAACACATGAGCAAAGAAGTTCCCAACAACTAAAACGAATGAAGGTATTGTTCAAACCTATTTCTTTCATGTATTGATTAACATTTTCTTTACCGACAATCTGTAGAACTTTATCAGTTCCCACATTATCGCTTACAATAATCATCATAGTTGCTAAATTTTTAATTGTAACCTCGATACCAGGGATTAACTCTCTAAAAATACCAGATCCATTTACTAAGTCTTTTTCTTCTAAACGAATACGTTTTTGCAGGTTCACCTTGTCTATTTCAGCATCACGGTATATTGTGGCCAAAATCGGAACCTTAAAAACACTTGCTGCTTGGAAAAATCGATTTTCATTAATTGCAGCAGTCTCTCCGGATTCCAGATGTTTCACAAAAACTCCAAAGGTACCAGAAGTATCCTGTAAAACTTCTTCCAACCGATCCTGTAAACTCATAGTCAACATCCTTTCGTTTTTATTACTACTTTTATGCCTAACAAATATACGTTAAATAACTTGCTTACTGGCTACCTTAGGAAATTGTCTAAAATGATAAGAAATGCCGTATGGATGACCATTTTCATCCATTAAGATTTCAGCTATTTCTGTAGTGTCGTTTACAAAAGCAATAAATATATTTTTTTCCACAAATGTGATTGGAATTTCTGCATTTTGAGAAGTAAGAATTGGTTTTCCATCTTTAATTTCAATGGCTACTTTCATTCCTTCATTAGACCGGTATTCTCCTTGATACAGATCAAGAAGTTCGGTAGATAAATCATATTCTTCAAAAGAAATATGAGTTGCATCTACTTCCCTTCCTTGATAATTGTTAAACGCAAGCTGCATAATCCGTGCAGCCGGAACACCCGCCAAGTTTGTTAAGACAACACCGGAAATTCCTTTTTCAGGCAAAATACTCAATTGGGCAGAGATTGCTTTTAACCCACCACCGTGTTCTACTAGTATTGTTCCAAAATAGTTAGGCGTAATCATTAAACCATATCCGTAAAACCGTCCTGGCAGTGCTTGGATATGGGGTTTGATCATTTCATTTACACTTTCTTCGGATAGAATTCTTTTATCATTTACAATCCCGCCATTACGGAATATTTCTGCATATTTTAACATGTCCTTCGCAGTAGATTTCAAAAAGCCTGCTGCCCGCATGGATGGAGAGTCCCACCAAATAGGCGCAGTAATAACACGCTTCGTACCGTCACAATTTTCTAGTGCATAACAAGTTGTAATATTTTCGTAGTCTCCATATTCATCGATCGTAAAGAAGCTGTTTTTCATACCACAAGGGTTAAGAATATGATCATACACATACTGCTCATAGCTTTTTCCGCTAACTCGTTCAACTATTGTTCCTAATAAAGCATATGAATCATTGGAATAACTGAAATGTGTTCCGGGCTCACCTAATAATTCAAATTCCTCTTCTGCAATAAATTGCATGAGTTGTTCATAAGTGTCGATTGGTTCATGCTCTTTTTGCTCTATTTGCAAACCTGGATAATTATCTACAGAAGGGTCATTTTCCATTGACCTTTTCATTGCATAGAATAGAGAAGACATTGGAGGTAATCCTGATGAGTGTGTCATAAAATGGTGTATGTTTATCTTTTTTAACGTCTTTTCATTTTTAACCTTGAATTCTGGCAAGTACTTGATTACAGGATCCAATACATTTAATTTTCCAGCTTCTTGCAACTGCATAATAGCCACACAAGTAAATGATTTTGTAATGGATCCGATACCAAAAACGGTATCTTCTGAAATAGGAAGTGATTCCTCTACGTTACGGAAACCAAATCCTTTATAATAAACTATCTCTCCTTCTTGTGCGATTGCTATAGAAGTACCTGGAATCAGGTGTTTTTGCGCTAATTTTTGAGCAGACTCCTCAAATGCTTGAAAACTCAATCCATTTTTCATATCATTTCCTCCTTTATATGGCTTTCTAATCATTGGCCTAACAAATCCCCAACTTTTTCATCTGTTAGTCATAATCTTCAGGTATAATGGGTTGATGTTTCGAGTTTTTCTACTTGTAAATGTTTGTTAACAAAATCAATTATCGTTTTTAATCTAGCAATGCGTAACGCAGGCTTTCCATATTGCAGAAGACCATGGCTGGCATTAGGAATTCGAACTAATTCTACCTCTCCTCCACGGCGCTTAATATGAGAATAAAACTGTTCAGCCTGCTCCATTGGACATCTTAAATCATTTTCATTATGGAGTAGCAAAAGTGGTGTCTTCACATTGTCCACATAGGCGAGCGGAGAGAACTTCCAAAGCGTTTCCAAGTCTGTTTTCCCTAAAAATTCTTGTTCAACAAAATAGGGGGAAATATCGCTTGTACCGTACATAGAAATCCAGTTGGAAATACAACCTTCAGAAATTGCGGCAAAAAATCGGTTTGTACGAGTAACGAGCCAATTCACCATAAAGCCGCCGTAGCTGATTCCGTTAACTGCCACCCGGTTTTCGTCAAGGTAATCAAACCGCCGAAGCGCTTCTTGCAATCCATTCAAAATATCGGCCATGTCCTTGCCGCCATAATCTCCATGTACTGCATTGGTGAACTCCTCTCCAAATCCCGAACTGCCTCGAGGATTCGTATAAATTACTGCATATCCCTGCGCAGCGAACAACTGCATTTGATGAAAATAAGTGAAACCGTACGCAGAATGCGGGCCGCCATGTATATCCAATAGAACGGGATATTTTTTTTCGGCATCAAAGTTAGCCGGCTTCAGCAAGAATCCTTGTATTTGCCAACCATCTTCTGATCTGTAAGTAAACACTTCCGGTTCGACCACGATGAGTTCGGATATCAACTTGTCGTTGCAGTCATCCAGACGAACCTCGGTTTCAGGAAAGAGCGGCAGTTGGATATTAGAGAAAGTTTCCTTCGGATCTCGAAACTTACACTCAACTGTATTTGTTTCATCAATTTGTATCGAAGCAATTTTTCCCGGATGATTAACTGTCGAGTAAGCAACGGCAAACGTTTCATCTCCATCGTAAGCATAATGAAAAATTGTCCGGTCTCCCCCAATAACAACTACTGCATGTTCATCGCTTTCATCAATCGAGAATCTCACAATTTCATTACGGCCTTCCCGTGTGCCTAGACCATAAACATAGCTGCTGTCTTTTGACCACTGAGGACGCAGTGGATATCTAAGGTAGCGCATATCCGTAAAGATCATATCAACGAGTGTATCTGGATATTGTTGGCTTAGGCACCTTGTGTTTCCACCATCTGCAGGAATAACCAACAATTGCTTTTGGTCCACTTTAGTACTCAAAAACGCCAGCCACTTTCCATCAGGTGAGTAAGATGGCGAGCTGGCTTTGGTATCACCGTACAGCAATTCCACATTTCCACTAGAAACCGTTAAGCGGTAAATCTGTCCCCCAAACAGAAAATTTTCATCCTCTCTGCTCGAGCTAAACGCGATAAACTTTCCATCAGGGGAAACCACAGGTTCAGAGACGTCATTTATTCCACTTGTTAACTGTTCACATATTCCCGTATTTACATTAGTTGCCACGATTTGCAGACTAAGTGGTTTTTGTAAGCCGCTTCCATCGTTTTTGTAATAAAGCAAACTGTAGCGCTTCGGTCCTCCATGCCATTCTTTTGTTTCACGATCTATTTCATCTTTGGTCTCTTTTACCGTCTTGTTTTCAACAAAAATTTCCACTTCTGCATTTTGAGCAACTGGGACTATGCAAAATATGGTCTTTCCGTCAGGCGACCAAACAAAAGAACTAACTCCATGGCGGAACCTCGTCAAACAACGTGCCTCGCCACCGTCAAGAGGTAAAAGCCAGACTTGCTTCCCGTGAGCACGGTTCGAGATGAAGGCAATTGTTTTACCGTCTGGTGACCAGACTGGATTGAGGTTACTTGTACCATAGGTTGTCAAAATTCTACTCGATTTTCCTTGGATATCTGTAAAATACAAATGTGTTTCATAATTGTCATCTTTAACACACGCAACTGTTCTTTCATAAACCACTTTTTGTCCATCCGGGGAAATCGTGGGATTGCTTGGCCACTGAAAATTATTTATATCTTCTGGTAAAGTAGTACGTAAACTCATTTTCATGTCTCCTTATCAAATATTTAGAAAGCAAGGAACGTGATTTATGAAATTTGGTAGTAAAAATAGTAGTGAGATTACTTTAGTAATTTTGTTTTTGCTTGCTCTTTTAATAGTTTTAGAGTGACAAGAGATAATACTTTTATGCCATTTTGTAAAGAATCTAAGTTAAAACTCATATTTGGATGATGCAATGAGGGTTTTAAATCTGAGCCAAGTCCCACCATCGTTGCTTTCAAATGAGGAAAAGAATTTTTATAAAAATGAAAATCTTCCCCACCCGGTGTCACTGGAGGAGCAACAAGAGCATTTTGACCCAGTGCCTCAATAATGGCCTCTTTAACTAATTCCTCCAAACTTGGACTTGATTCGGCAGCAACCATTGTTGCAACCTGTTTCAATTCCACTTTGGCCCCATTAGCTGAACCGGCTGAAACAACAGCATGGTGCACCTGTTTTAAGAGATCATCCATAACTTCATTGTGCTGTGCTCTCACATCGATTCCAAACTCAGCATAGTCCGGAATAATGTTGATATTTTTTCCGCCAGCCTGAACAATCGTAACTTTTGCGGATGCGGAAATGGTCGGGTCCTTCTTCACTGAGTTAACAGCCTGGATGATTGCTCCTAATGAGTCAACAACATTTATACCAAGATTTGGCCTTGAACCATGCGCCTGAATTCCGTGAATCCTACCCTGTAATAAGGTGGTCGATCCATGATATATAGCGGGGGAAGCCTGGCCATATTGTAATTCCTGAATGGGACGCACATGAATTCCCAGCAAATAATCAATATCATCAATTACTCCTTTTTCAATAAGTTTCATTGCACCTTTACCGGATTCCTCCGCAGGCTGAAAAATGATTTTTATTAATCCTTTAGGTTGAAAGTTTAAATCCTTTAAGCAAGAAATGGCATGGAGAACCATGGTCATATGCGCGTCATGGCCACAAGAATGATTGGCTTTCCACTCGCCATCTACTAGCTGCCACAATGCATCAATGTCTGCTCTGATTCCAACTGTTGGACCTTCTTCTCTGTTTCCCCAATATCCTATCACTCCGGTATGATCTTCAAATATTTCAAAAGGAATGTCCAAGAGCTGTAATTGTTTGCATATGTACTCAGTTGTCTTTTCTTCTTTCCAGCTAATCTCAGCATTTGAATGAAAATGATGATAGGTCGAGGTTATTAATTCTTTATTTTCATCAATCCAATTTTGAATTCTTTCAATCATGTAAAGCCTCCACGTTGTTTTCAATGATATAAAAATGGACGTTGGTTGTATTCTTTATGATTCCTGTAACTTTATAACCTTTTGATATTGCTTTAGATACTACATTTCTGAACTTATATCTCCAGGCTTTTGCAGCTCCATTGTCCACTTGTTTCAAGCTTTGAAAGTTTGCAGGAACGGGCACTAAATACCCTATTTCATTTTCAATTGGTTTTTCATCAAGCGGTAACGGAATGTCACCAAAGTCACTCCAGGTGAGTAGCGGATGATAATTTTTAAATGAAGACCCTTTTTGGGGTCCAAAAAGTGCTTCTGTTACCCGATTGGAACAAATATCCCATTCTACTAAAAATCTGTCAGAAGGTAGGCCAGTGTTTAGCTTATCACCCATTTCTCCATAATAAGAATTAAAATAGGTCTTTGCGTAAGCTCCCAATTTATTGAGGTTAAAATATGCATTTCTAGCTTCTAAAGGATCAAAAGTCCATTTTATGTTTTTATAGCCGTATTCAATTGCCAATTCCCTTTGTTTTAACTTTA
Source organism: Bacillus sp. F19 (assembly GCA_023823795.1). NCBI lineage: Bacteria > Bacillati > Bacillota > Bacilli > Caryophanales > Bacillaceae > Bacillus > Bacillus sp. F19. The sequence goes on along the minus strand of CP085711.1, from coordinate 353,907 downwards.
AATTTAAACCAATCCCATAATTCTGGTAATTTTGACGGACACCCGTCATGTGTGAAATCAAATAATGTTCTTCATTTTTATAACCCGAAAAACCATAGGTAAAGCCAATTAATTCACCTTCATTAAATGCTCCAATTATTATCCCACCATGGTGAGAAGCAGCTATAAGCTGCGGAAGTGGAGTGACTACAGCATTGCCCCAGATTTCTTCTTGAAAATAAACTACATCTTGCATTTCCTTTAAATCTTCTATTTGTTTATAAACGATCTGTTGTGTTAATACCATTGGTAATCCCCCAATCTTTAATTGCAATAATTTATTGAAACTTGGGGCATATACTTAACGAATTATAGCTTCTCTTTTAAATACTTTTTCATCAAAAACTAGCTCATTAATAACCTCATTATTAATATCAAAACCTATACCATGCTGTTCCGGTACGCTAATTATTCCTGGTTTTGATAAAGTTACCTCTGGTAAAATAATATCTTCGTGGAAATAACGGCTGGAAGCAGATGTGTCTCCAGGAATAGAGAAATTGCTTAATGAAGCTATAGCAATGTTATGGGACCTTCCAATCCCTGCTTCAAGCATACCGCCACACCATACAGGAATATTTTTTTCCTCACATAAGTCGTGCATCTTTTTTGCTTCGGTTAATCCACCAACTCTACCAATCTTGATATTGATTATTTTGCAGGCATTTATTTCGATGGCTTTTCTAGCGTCTTCTACAGAATGAATGCTTTCATCTAAACAAATGGGTGTTTTCATTTCTGCTTGCAGTTTAGCATGATCAAAAATGTCATCATGGGCTAATGGCTGCTCGACCATGATTAAATTAAACTGATCAAATTCCTTTAACAACTCCTTGTCATTAAGGGAATAAGCAGAGTTTGCATCAGCCATAAGCGGAATCTGATCTCCGAATTTTTTACGAATGGCCTCCATTGGTTTTATATCCCAGCCTGGCTTAACCTTTACTTTGATCTTTTTATATCCATCTTCTAAAAAGCCCTCTACTTGTTCTAATAGCTTATCGATACTGTCTGCTATTCCGATGCTTACACCGACTTCGATTTCTTTACGATTGCCGCCCAATGCAGCAGAAAGTGTCAGTCCATTTTGCTTGCTATATAAATCCCAGACCGCCATTTCAACCGCTGCTTTTGCCATGTTATTCCGACGTATATACGAAAACATTTCTGAAACATCTTGGGGCTTATTAATTCTTTTATCTAAAAGCTGCGGAATTAAATGGGTCTCAAGCATGTGCCATACTGTGCCGGTCGTCTCTTCATTGTAGATTGGATACGGCATCGCAACACTTTCAGCAAAACCTACTTGTTCGCCACTAAATACCTTAACAATGATAATATCCTTTTTTGTCACTTTGCCGAAGCTTGTTGAAAATGGAGATTTTAAGGGTAATTTTATGCGTTGTAATGAAATTTGATTTATATCCATGCCGGACCTTCCTTTTTATAATTATTTTTGAACTTTAGTAGCCTTGTATCAATTCAGAATCATACAAATGACAAGCTACAAACTGGCCTGGATTAACCTCGATATTTCGAGGTTTTTTCGTCTTACACACTTCCATGCAGGCAAAACACCGTGGATGAAACGAACACCCTTTCGGAGGATTTGCCGGGTTCGGTACATCTCCTTTTAAAATGATTCTTTCTTTTTTAATAAGTTCAGGATTAGGAACAGGTACAGATGACATCAGGGCTTTTGTATATGGATGTAATGGTTCTGAAAACAATTGTTTCTTATCAGCAAACTCAACAATTCTCCCTAAATACATAACTCCGATTCTGTCACTTATATGCTTTACGACACTCAAATCATGCGCAATAAAAATGTATGTTAAGCCTAACTTTTTCTGAAGATTCTGAAATAAGTTTAGAATTTGTGCTTGAACCGATACATCCAGTGCAGAAACTGGTTCATCCGCAATAATTAAGGAGGGACTTACAGCGATAGCGCGAGCGATCCCTATTCGTTGTCTTTGTCCTCCGCTGAATTCATGTGGATAACGGTCAGCATGATAAGCGCTTAATCCTACCATTTTCAGTATTTCTAACATTTTTTGCTTTCGTTCTTTCCCATTTTTTCCTATGTTATGTGTTGCCAATGCTTCTTCTAATATCGAAGAAATTCGCAGACGCGGATTTAATGAGGCAAAGGGATCTTGAAAAACAATCTGCATTCGTTTACGGAGCTTCCTTAATTCACTTTTATTTAATTTTAAAATATCCCTTCCTTCAAACTTGATCTCTCCGCTTGTTGGTTCAATTAATTTTAATATGCTCCTTCCCGTTGTGGACTTACCGCAGCCGCTTTCTCCAACAATTCCTAAGGTTTCACCTTTTATCAGGTTGAAAGAAACCCCATCGACCGCTTTAACATAGTCTTTTTTGGGTGAGATGAGACCAGTGCTAATAGGAAAGTACGTTTTAAGTTCATTAACCTCTAGCAGTACTTCACTCATGCTAACGCCTCCTCATTCAGATATAACCAACATCTAACAGAGTGCTCTTTATTCTTTTTTACAAGAGGCGGATTTTGTTCCAGACATTTGGAAATTGCATGGGTGCATCTTGAGAAAAATGGACATCCTTTCGTCACTTCGCCGATATTAGGTACATTTCCCTCAATAGGCTGTAACATATCTAGCTCATCTTCAAGACTGGGGATCGAGTTTAACAGACCAATTGTGTACGGATGCTGCGGGTTTTTGAAAATAGTTTTCACATCAGCTTCTTCCACTATTTGGCCGTAGTACATGACCATAACCCGATCGGCCATTTCTGCAACAACACCTAAATCGTGAGTAATCAGCAATATCGCTGTATCATTGTTATTTTTAAGATCATTCATTAAATCAAGGATTTGGGCTTGGATAGTGACATCAAGCGCAGTTGTCGGCTCATCCGCAATTAATAGACTAGGATTACAGGCCATCGCCATTGCAATCATTACCCGCTGTCTCATTCCGCCCGACAGTTGGTGAGGATATTCATCAACGACCTTATCAGGACGTGGAATTCCAACCTTCTTTAACATCTCAACAGTCTGTTTTTTTAGTTCATTTCCCGAAATATCCATATGAAGTTTTATAACTTCACTAATTTGTCTTCCAATTTTATGGACAGGATTTAACGATGTCATGGGTTCTTGAAAAATCATTGAAACATCTTTTCCACGAATGGAACGCATTTTCTTTTCGGACATAAGATTCAGGTCTTTATCTTTTAATATAATCTTTCCGTCGATTTTCCCAATGCTGTTTGCAATCAATCTCATGATCGATAGGGACGTAACGCTTTTACCACAGCCTGATTCACCAACCAGGGCAACCGTTTCACCTTTATGGATCGTAAAGTCCACACAGCTGACAGCGTTTACAAAATCTTTTTTCCCTGTTTTAAATTTAATAGAAAGTCCTTCCACTTTAAGAAGTTGTTGATCCTTTTCTACAAGGACTTTTGACATCATAATCACTCCCAAGCAGTTATTTTTGCCTTGGATCTAGTGCATCCCGCAGGCCGTCACCTAGCAGGTTAAATCCAAGTACGACTAACATAATAGCTAGTCCAGGGAAAAGTGACATCCACCACGCCTGCCCTAAAAAAGATTTTCCAACATATGCCATTGCCCCCCATTCAGGAGTTGGCGGTTGTGCTCCCAGTCCTAAGAAGCTTAATGCTGCAGCCACAAGAATACTTGTACCAAATTGTAAACTTGATAACACAATGATTGGAGATAATACATTTGGAAATACATGTTTTACTATTATTTTTAAATCCGAAACACCGAGAGCTCTTACAGCCTCAATATATTCTTTTTCCCTAATTGATAATACTGTTCCTCTGACTACCCTTACATAAGAGGGTACGACCGAGATTGCTACAGCAATCATCGCATTTGTTAAACCGACACCAAGTACCGCTATAATCGCAATCGCAAGCAAAAGGGATGGAAAGGCCAACAAGATATCCATAAACTGCATAATGTAAATATCAATTCTCCGATAATAGCCAGAAATAATACCTAAAATCACTCCGATCATCCCTGCTATCAGTACAGCAACAAGACCCACCATTAATGAAACCCGTCCCCCATATAACATTCTTGAAAAGATATCTCTTCCAAACTCATCTGTTCCTAATAGATGTTCGCCTCCTGGAGGCAAGAACCGTTTTTCAATTTCCATTACGTCTATCGGATACTGTGCAATCAATGGTGCAAGTAAGGATACCGTAACAAAAAATAATAAAATAATAGCTCCAATAACGGCACTTTTATTCGTTATCAACCTTTTTCCAACTAATGCCCAGTAGGACTTGGATTTTGTTGCTTCCAGTTCACTATTCTGTTGAGGTATGAAATTGTTTGCGGATTTTGTGAGTTTAGGAGCTGAACTGCTCAAAATGTAGCACCCCTTTCTAATATTTAATGCGAGGGTCAACAATGCTGTATACGATATCTACAACTAAATTTGTGATAATAAATAGAGATGCCATAAATAGAACTAGACCCTGTACAGTTGGCAAATCTCTCTTTGAGATTGCTTCAACTGAAAAACTCCCTAACCCAGGTAGTGCGAATACCGTTTCAATAACAACAGCACCGGCTAGTAAGAAGCCGAACTGTAATCCTATTAATGTAATGATCGGTATCATGGCATTTTGGAGTGCATGTTGAAAAATCATCGGGATTAATGCAAGACCTTTAGCTTTGGCGGTTCTCATAAAATCTTGTTTAATGACCTCGAGCATACTTGACCTTGTCATTCTTGCAATATTTCCAGCTGAACCTAAACCAAGCGTAATAGAAGGAAGGATTAATGAATAAAATCCTTCATATCCGGAAATAGGGAAAATGTTCAATTGATAAGAAAAAATCCAAATAAGAAATAGAGCAATCCAAAACCCTGGTGCAGAGATTCCAATTAATGAGATGACCATTGCTAACTGATCAAAAATTGTGTTTTGTTTTACAGCCGCTAATATTCCCATTACAATTCCAACGACAGACCCAATTAAAAGACTACAAACCGCTAATTGAAAGGTAATTGGAAATCGGGCATAAATTTCCTCAACTACCGTCAGTCCAGTTACATAGGAAGTACCTAAGTCCCCTTGGAAAACATTTTTTAAGTAATCAATGTATTGAAAAAAAAGCGGCTGGTCGAGACCAAGACTTCTTTTTAATTCGGCTATGGATTCTTCCGTTGCAAAATCGCCTAAAATATAGGTAACTGGATCACCCGGGATTAGATGCATCATCAGAAAGACTAAAAACGAGACACCAATCAATGTAACTATCATTGAAAACGTTCGTTGCATAATATATTTTGACAAAACCAATCCCTCCTTTATTGAATAACACAGTTAGGAATGAGATCATCTCTAACTGTATCTATTGGTTTTATTTCGGACGGATATCATTGAAAATAATGGTTTGTGAAAATGGATTTTGTTTAAACCTTTCAATGTCACGGTAAGCTGTGATGTTTTCACGTACAAATAATGGAACCCAAGGTGATTCTTCCACTAAATACTGTTGTGCTTCTTCATAAATCTTCATTCGCTCTTCCGGATTCATGGTTTGACGTCCTTTTGTCAGCATGTTGTGCAATTCTTCAGATTCATAATGCATTCTGATTGAACTGCCTTTTGCAAAATATATATATAAGATATCAGGATCTGACCATCCGTACGCTGTCAAAAGCGCTTCGTGTAATCCTTTTGGTGTATTGGCAGAAATTGAGGCGGCTTCTTGAACAGAAATTTTCACATCAACACCAATTTCCTTTAATTGGCCTTGAATAACTTGGGCAATTCTTTGCATAACTGGTTCATCAGATAACCATAATTCAAATGAGAATGGTTTACCGTCCTTGTCAGCAATTCCGTCTCCATCGGAATCTTTCCAACCCGCTTCTGCTAATAGTGACTTGGCCTTTTTAATATTACGGGTATACTTTTCTTGTGCCGACACTTCAACCGATTCACTATAACCAGGTATAGTATGAGGCAACGGACCAAATACCGGTTTTGCATATCCCTCCAAAGCAAATTTTACAATCGGTTTACGGTCGATACCGAGTGCGATGGCCTGTCTAACTCGTTTATCCTTAAATTTCGGCTTTTTGTTATTGAATCCTAGGTAAGTAATTCCTTGTTCATACATGCTATCAATCGATACACCTTCTGTATTTTTGAGATCTTTAACATAGGTTGGTGGCACCTTTGTCATAATTTGCGTGGTACCTTTCTTGAACTCAAGCACTCTTGTATCGTCATCTGTAATAAAGCGGAATTCATATTTATCAAATGCTGGTGCACCCTTGTTTTCTACGAAGGAAGGACCCCAATTGTAGGCATCATTTTTCGCGTATTCTATGGATGATCCTCGTTTACGCTCTGCGAATTTAAATATTCCTGCAGCTGCCGGATGTTCGCCAAAATCATCTCCATACTGACTCACAGCTTTAGGGTCCATTGGCGCTAAATAAGCAGTTGTTAGTCCACTTGCGAACGGTGCAAAAGGCTCTGTGAAATAAATCATTAATTTTTGTGCATCTACAGCCTCGATTTTATCTACTGGACCAGCAATAAATTTAACTGCCGAATGTTGAAGAAACCTTTCGAATGTTTTTTTAACAGCGTCCGCCGTAACAGGTTCTCCGGAATGAAATTTTGCGTTTTTATTTAAATAGAACGTCCACACTTTCCCATCTTCCGAGGTTTCATATTTTTCAGCCAAGCCGGGGATCAGGTTCCCTTCCAAATCCCTTTTTAGCAAAGTTTCATAAATATGACCATTGGAATCATCCACCCATGTTGACTTATGAACGTCTATAGTATCTGGCTCCCTCACAGAAGATATGACTAATGTATTGCCGGATGTACTTCCTCCATTAACACTTCCAGAGCTTTTTTCATTTGTTTTTGGATTACACCCTGTTATTAACAACATAAAACTAAGTAAAAAGATTATTAGAAATTGACATTTTTTTGTTTTCACCTTCAATCCCCCCTATTTTTTACTAATTTCGTGCTTTTGTAAAAAATTCACTTCTTTGTTAAATGGATATACTGGTTTTACAAGTCTGGTGTGATGAATTGATGAAAGATTGAAACTGCTTAGCCCAGGAGAATCTACTGAGATTATTGTGTGTGCCAGTGGTTCAAATCCTGCCCGAAAATGCTGACTCGATTTCAAGGCTACGATTTTATATTTTGTTACATCAATTCCATTTAAAACAAAGATTTGTTCATCCAATGTTTGCGATCTTTTTGAACAAACAACTATATCGAGACCGTTTACTACTAATCTTACAGACTTTCCATAATCCACTTTTTCTCCCTTTCCCATTGGAGAAGATTGAATAAACTGACCATCTGCAAGAGATTTAACATAAGCTTGAACTGGTATAGGATCCCCGTGCATATCATCCGTTTTTCCCCCGAGTTTTACTTCGATCAAAGCACCTACTCCTTCTGTATGTGCGATGTTCACCACTTCTGGATCATATATAAATCCAAAACAAGCATTTTCGAGTTTAGCCTCTAACATCGCCGAAAGTAAGTGTGTTCCATCTCCAGGTGTACCACCTCCGGGGTTGTCAGAAGTTTCGTTGATAATAATCGGATTACCTTCAATTTTTAATGCTTTATTAATTCCTTCAGCTGGGTTATCTATATGAGGGAAAAATTTTTCTCTAGCATTCCATATTTCAATTGCAATTTCTTCTGAGGTTTGGCTTGCAAGTTCCTGATCATTATTTGTTACTGTTAATACAGATACACCTAGTTCCGGAATATTCGTATATGGAAAACCATGAAAGAAAGTACAGTCAATAATTGAGTTGTGCTCTTCGCGTTCCCAGCACAATTTATTGATATCCATTGCTGGTGATAAATTTGTAGTAGAAGTTGGGATCATAAGTGGAATTTTCTTGAGGCTCATCTTTGGTTGAAGATTACCAGACAAAATTTGGTTCGTTATATCAATTGCTTCTCTTCCTCTTTCATAAGAATCGACATGCGGGTAGTAATTAACACCTAAAAGGACATCTGCCTCCTTAACCATTTGATCGGTTATATTGCCATGAAGATCTAGTGTGACAACGATCGGGATATCATAGCCAACCACCTCTCTAAGCGCAAGTAATATTCCTCCTTCAAGATCGTCAAGATCTTCAGCTACACCGGCACCGTGAAGCGCAAGACAAATCGCATCATAATCTGATACAACTTTGATTGCATCAATTAATTCATTAATGATCCTTTCATACGTTTCACGAGTAATCAACCCGGAGGGCATAGCAAAAGCGGAAAATGTCGGTACAATTTCTAGTTCTATTTTTTCAGCATGATCAATCATACCACCTAAATAATCTCTTACTTTTCGATGTTTAAGTATGATTTCATCTCCATGCAGCCATTCCCATTGTTTGAACGACTCAACGGTTGTTTTCACATTAGAAAATGTGTTTGTCTCATGCGCAATTTGACCAATCAAAATTTTCATGGTTCCCCACCCTTTTTGAAGTAGTTACTTTAAACCTCATTTGAAATTGAAGTTAATAATTCTTTATCATTATATTACAAGTTTACCTTCTTTTTCAATATAAAATTTAAAATTTTATAAATTTTGTGAGTTTTTAGATAATTATGAGGGGGTTTTCTCGCGATTGCTTTTATAACCATTGGTCACCTGTGGAATCAAGGGGGATACCTTTTTAAATATTTTTTCCAAAACAAGAGACTTAAGATCATCAATGTGAAATATGTTGATCAAATTAGAACTTGGCTGAATATGTTCCGTAAAGGAAGGGAATCGATTGCGATTTGCGGAGCTTCGAGAAACTGGAACAACACTGAATGACCGGAAAGCCTTCTATCATTTCGCACGGTCGCTTATCCAAGAAGAAAATGATATGTTTGTTTAACTAGAACCAAAGTATAGGCAACTGTTAAAATATGTAACTAGATAAGGAATGACTTGCTCCGAATTCCTTATTTTGTCGAGTATGAATATTAAATGTAACATGTAGAGCTAAAACTAATGCGTATTCCCTAATCATCCCAAGTAAGATAAAGGCCTTTTATTTTCAGATTAATCCTCATGGTGCTTATCTTCCACGCTGAGGAAGATCGGGTTGGAATAGAACAATAGGTAATAGGTCTTGATAGTTTAGTTTGTTAATTTCAGCAAGTTCGCTCAGCAAAACATAGGTGGAAAATTCTAATCAGAATTAATAACAGCTGCTGATACAACAAAAAAAGAGCATGATCGTTTAAGATCATTCTCTTTTTTCTAAATTGTAATATGTTAACGTACTTCTTTTTCCAACTCTTTAACCTTCTCTAAAGGCAGGCCTGTGTGTTTTGAGATATCTTGTACAGACATACTCGGTACTTTAAGCAAACTTTTAGCAATTTCAATTCGCGCACCATCAACTTGAGTTTTTTGATCAGATAAATATTTTTCTCTAAGCTGATACATCCTAATGGCTTCCTCATCAGCACTTAAACGGCGTAGTTTATCTTCTGCTTTTGCTACCAATTTATCCAAGATAAACACCTCCTCTAAATTTAGCTGATTTTCTTTGTCTTACTTAAATTTCTTTATAAGACTTAAATGTATTTTTTTCTTTTCCGCCACGAGCCCATATTACGACTGGAATCAGTAACAAAGATAAAATCCCTCCAGTTAATGATAACGTTGCGTAACTTGAATTAGCGACAACCATTCCAGATAAAGCTCCCCCCGAAGCTCCTGCTAATGCAACAAAAACATCTATCGTTCCTTGAGTCTTAGCACGTGTTGAAGGTTCCGTAGAATCAACAATTTGAGCAGTCCCACTTATCAAACCCAAATTCCATCCTAATCCAAGTAAAGAAAGAGCAATAACAAGGAGAACCATCGAATCACTTGGTGCCATGGCTGCAACCAGACCTGCAAGAAGTAATGTGGCTCCAGAGGCAATAGTCATGGCAGTTCGGCCAATCTTATCAACTAGAATTCCTGTAAAAAGTGATGGAAGGTACATTGAACCTATATGTGCACCAATAACAACTCCTACTTCACTTAAACCATGTCCATGATGTTCCATGTGTACAGGTGTCATGGTCATAATAGAAACCATGACAATTTGAGTAAGTACCATAACTGTAGCACCTACTGTCACGCCTCTTTTGTTTTTGGTTTGTTCAGAAATTGTTAAAATCTTTTTATTGTCATGTTCTTGGTTATTCGCTTCTATTGCTCTTGCCACTATTAATGGGTCAGGACGAAGCAGCACATAAAATACAAGACCTGCTAAAATATACGCGACTGCTGATAAAATAAAAGGCCCTGCAAGAGATGGAACATTAATAGCAACAGCTACTTTACCCATTACGCCCACTAAGTTCGGTCCTGCAACTGCCCCAAATGTTGTGAAAACCATTGCCATACTAACAGCAGTTGCTCGTTGTTTCGTATTTGCTAAGTCTGTCCCTGCATAACGAGCTTGTAAATTAGTAGCTGTTCCTGCTCCATAAATAAGGAGCGAAGCAAATAAGAGAAAAATACTATTTATAATTGCTGCAATCACAACTCCAATTGCTCCAATTCCACCTACTATAAAACCTGTCGCAAGACCTGCACGACGTCCATAACGTTGAGAAAGTCTCCCTACTACTAAAGCAGCACCTGCTGATCCTAAAGTAAATAGAGCCGTAGGTAGTCCTGCAAATGCATCTGTTCCAAGCATTTGTTGAGCAAGAAGCGCCCCGACGGTAATTCCTGCAGCGAGTCCTGCACCACCAAAGATTTGTGAAATGCCTACAATGAGTAACGTACGTTTGTATAACTTTCTCTGTTTTTCCGGAGAATTTATATAACTCTCTGTGGAATGATCAATACTGCTTGTCATGTTAAACACCTACTATCGTTTAATTGTCAGTTGATTTTTTCCAATCGTACACTCCTTCTTCCAAACGAAATGCATTAATACCCTTACTTTTTAAAAGTTCAACAGCTTCTACTGACATTAAGCAGCAAGTTCCTCTACAATACGCAACCACATTACAATTAGGCGGTAAAGAAGCTAATTTCTCTTCTAATTCTTCAATAGGCATAGAAACAGCACCGGGAATATGTTCTTTTTCATATTCTTCAGTAGGTCGCACATCTAGCAATAAAACCTCACCTTTATCCATTCTCTCTTTAAGTTCTGAAAGAGAAATGCCTTCTATATCAAATTGGTCATTTAAAAACTCTTGTTTTATTTGCTGGATATCTACAAATTGTTTTTCGGATAATGTGTGCAAAGCAGCTAAAAAGTCCGTAATGGCTTCATCAGCTAGTTCGTATATAACGTAATTTCCTTTCTTCTGAAACTTTACTAACCTAGAATTAATAAGAGTTTGCAAGTGTTGGGATACGTTTGCAACAGACATAGTTGTTGCCTTTGATAAAGCTTCTACAGATTTTGGACCTTGAGATAAAAGATCCAGAATCTCTAATCGTTTTGGACTAGATAAGCTCTTACCTATTCTCGCTAACCCTTGATACAATAAATCTTTTAAGTGTCGTTCATTTAACATATAAATCACCTCTATCCAACTATTCAAGCAATCTATTGAATAGTTGAATATTAAACCTAGCAATAACTTATGTCAATGATAGTTTCTTTATTCTAATACACTTTTTAAAATTCCAATCTTTACATGTCTCAAAACATATATACCCTTAATTAATATAAAATAATTAGGTAAAAGCTCTTTGTATACCATATACATCTTTAGTTTACATAAGTAACGAATTTCCTCATGAATAATGGGTAAATAATTACTGGTTTGTTAGTTTCATCTTAATCTGTTTTACTGATATTTTTTTTGGATGAACACAAAAAAGGATCTTCTATTGAAGAGCCTGGGTTATGTTTATTCTTAAATTTAGAAAGAATTAAGCAGATTGCTTAAAATGTATTTTATTTATTGCAGCTTCGACAATCTTCTCTTCAAATTCTTCGTCATACATTCCTTTAACTGACTCATACGAACCTGAAGCCTTATTGAGAAGCACCATTTCAGTCATTCTCCTAGTCTTATTTATTCTATCGAAATGAATGTATAATTTACTTTCATAACACTCAATATTTTCAATTGCATGGAAAATCCCTTGAATAGTGAGCTGCATCCGGCCATTTACTGATTCACTATTAATTATTTCAGCATTTGTAAACATAAAAACACCGCGCTTTCTTATTGTTTTGTACAATGTATGCGCGGCATCTCTTTAATATGAGTGATAGATTATTTATAAATAGCTTTTTTGGCGCCTTTAAACTCATTTTCGCTTAATTCTTCTTCAAAAGCTTGTTTCCATTGACTTTCCCGTTTTTTGATAGCTTTGAAATCCATATTCGTCACCACATCTACTTATCCTAATGAAACTTTCCTGTAAAAGTATTGTAGCTCTTGTGCGAAAAGATTTAGTTCATTTGAAATGATAGGATTCATCAAAAACACCATCCTTTCTCGTAAACCTCTTACGATAAGCATAGCGTTTTTTCATTTTGAGGGTATGATTTTAACTTCGCTTGATGGGTATGTGACGCTACCCCTTTAACTACAATATATAAGATTAAGGACTCCTGTTAGTTAAGCTGTGGACCTTTGCAGTGGCCACCGTTTTAATTGGGACTATTTTTATATAAAACCAAAAGTAATTACAAGACTTGTTGTAAAAATCGACGTGTTCTTTCTTCCTTAGGTTCTGTAAAGAATATTGTTGGGGGACCTTCTTCGATAATTTTTCCATCTGCCAGCATAATTACACGGTCTGCTACTTCCCTTGCAAAGCCTATTTCATGTGTGACAATCACCATTGTCATTCCATCTTTTGCGAGATTCTTCATTGTTTCAAGCACTTCACCTACAAGCTCCGGATCTAACGCAGATGTAGGTTCATCAAATAGCATAACGCTTGGTTCCATGGCTAGTGCTCTGGCAATTGCAACTCGTTGCTTTTGTCCACCAGATAATTGTTCAGGATAATAGTGGGCTTTATCAGCTAAACCTACTTTATGCAATAGCTCCATTGCTTTATTGATTGCTTCTTGTTTCTTTTTCTTTTTAATATGAACAGGTGCTTCAATCACGTTAGCAAGTACTGTCATATGTGGAAATAGATTAAAGTGCTGAAATACCATACCCATATCTTCTCTTACTTTGTTTAAATCTGATTTATTAACATCGATTACTTTTTGATTAATCTCAACTTCTCCAATATCTTTTATTTCTAAGAAGTTCAAACATCTTAACAAAGTACTTTTGCCTGAACCACTAGCTCCGATTAGCACCACAACTTCTGATTTATTAATTTCAAAGGAAATATCTCGTAACACTTCTAAGTTATCAAACGTTTTGCATAAGTTTCTTACTTTGATCAAATCCACTACCTCCCCTACTCTTGCTAACGTCTAATTTCTTTTCCAATTTGTTAAAGATTAGAGTGAAAATTAGAACAAGAATTAAATAATACATACCTACAACGAAATACGTTTCAAATGGCATATAGTTCTCAGCTTGAGCAGAAAGCGCGTGGTTGAATAACTCTGTTACAGCAATGTATGCGACAAGGGAAGAATCTTTTAATCCGATAATAAATTGGTTACTTAAAGAAGGAATGGCTCTTTTAAAGGCTTGAGGTAGTATAATACGGCGCATCGATAGGGAATATGGCATTCCTAAGGAACGAGCTGCCTCCATCTGACCACGGTCAATGGATTGAATGGATCCTCGGAAAATTTCAGCTATATAGGCACCAGAGTGAATCCCCAAGGCGAGTGCGCCTGCGGTGAAATCAGATAATACTAATACACTCGATATTCCATAATACAAAAACATAAGTTGTACGATTAAAGGCATGCCACGTACTAGAAAAATATAGAGGTCGGCAATCTTTTGTAAAATGGTAATGTTAGAGACTTTAAAAAAAGCAAAAATCAATCCGATTACTACTGCAATCAAGAGTGAAACAACGGTCAATTCTATCGTAATTAAGGTCGCTCTTAAAAATTCAATACCATGTGTTTGGAAAATAGAATATATGCTATTTATAAAATTCATAAACACTTCAGCTCCTCAGTTCAATAAAAAGGCTAAGTCTTTATTTTTCTAGTAGATTTACTCCAAACCATTTCTTACTGATTTTTTCGTAAGTACCATCTTCAACCATTGATTTAATGGCTTTATTGATTGCTTTCAAGAGTGCAGGATTGTCTTTATTAACCGCAATTGCTATATTTTCGTTTTTAAGTACATTGTCTACGTTTTTAATTTTTAAATTCGCTTCTTTCATTGCAGAGATACCAACAATTTTATCTGTAATGACTGCATCAACACGTCCTGGTTCAAGATCTTGTAGAGCATAAATATCGCTTGGGTAATTTTTAATATCTTTTGTATATTTTTCGGCATCTTGTTGATACGTACTTGCTTGCATAACACCTATTCTTCTATCCGTTAAGTCTTCTTTCTTTTGTATAGTATCATTGGATGCTGCTACAAAGACTTGCGCGCCAGAAATATAGTAAGGATCGGAGAAATCGACTTGTTTAGAACGTTCTTCTGTAGCTGTCATACTTCCGATAATGGCATCATATTTTTTACCCTTTAAACCTTGGATGATGGTTTCCCACGGATTTGTAACAGGGTTCGCTTTTAAACCAATGCGCTTAGAAATTTCTTGGCCAATTTCAACATCAAAACCCACTAGCTTGTTGTTCTCCTTATAGTTGAGAGGTTTAAGCAAACCACTCATTGCAAACGTTAATTTGCCTTCGTCTACTAGCTCCATTTTTTCCTTATTGTCCACTGATCCAGATACTTTAGAATCATTGGATCCACAGCCACTCAATACAAAAAGTAAGGATAAACCTAATAGTACCGTTAAAGATGCTACTCTCTTCTTCATAAAATACACCTCTCATTAATATTATTACTTTTCTTTCTTCGGATAGGATGGTTAATCGAGTATTAGTGATGTAATCGTTTACAAATCATCCCTACTAAAGTCACATTCCTCAAGAGGCACTACCTTTGTCTTTTTAATGAATTTATAACCAAGCCAAAGAATAATAAATACAGGTAAACTAATATAAGAAACGAGCATACCATACCAGTTAATAGACCCTTCAGAAATGGCTTGGCTGCCCTGGCCTAAGATAACAACGATACATAGCGCTAAAGCAAATAAAGGACCAAATGGATACCAATTTGCTTTATAGGGTAATAGATTCAGATCTCTTCCTTGTTTAACATAAGCTTTACGAAATCTGTAATGACAGATTGCGATTCCAACCCATGTTAAAAATCCGGTTAAACCCGTCATATTAAGGAGCCAAATATAAACAACACCATCTCCAACGAAAGAAGAGAGGAAAACAAGAAAGCCAAAAATGATATTTGTATAAAGAGCTATAGCAGGAACTCCTTTTGCATTAACTTTCATAAACAATTTTGGAGCTTTTCGACTTTTAGCGAGAGACCAAAGCATTCGAGTTGAGGCATATGTTGCCGGTGCCGATTGCACCTCCAACGGCAATCATCGTTATATGTCGAGACCTTAAACCACGATTTAATTTACCACTTTGGGTAGAGTTTGATATCACTTGTGTATCTAACTCAACATTGCTCATCTCTTGACCTCCATTTCAAGTGTGATAACAATCATGCACAGCTTGAAGAACCTCTTAATCAATTTCCAAGTTTAAATGTGTATGTGATGCAACATTCTTCAGGAGGTTCTTACACACTTAACGTATGATCTATTTGTGGATTGACACGCTTCGCCCACCATGCCGTAATAATTGGTACTAAGATAGCCGTAATGATAGCACTTGATGCAATGATAATTGTTGCGGAAGCAGCAACTGGTGCATAGACTGGATTGGCTGCAGCCACAATAGTTGGAACACTGGCTGCGCTTCCTGCAGTTGATGCAGCAGCTAATCCTGCTACCCCATTTCCTCCAGCTAATCGGTCCATAATAAACAGAATAGTTCCTGTAAAAAGAATGACAGATAGTCCAACTATTAATCCAATCCATCCTGCATCAATCACATCTTTAAAATTAAGACCAGACCCTAGTGCAAATGCAAAGAAAGGAACTAAGGCAGGTACAGCTTTGCTTAATAATGCACGTAAGTCTTTATCTAGATTTCCAAGAATCATGCCAATCACTAGAGGTAAAATCGCACCAATTAGTGTTTGCCATGGGATTGCAGAAAGACCTACGATGCCAAGCGTTACCATCGTTATGAATGGTCCTCCTTCTATTGTCATAATAGGATAGGCAGCGATTTCTTCTTTTTTTCCATACTGATGCATTAAGGCTAAAAATAATCCTCCATTGGTATCATTCATAGAAGCGACAATCGCTAAAACAGAAAGTCCTCCAAGAACGGATCCTTCACCAATAATTTGGAAAGCGATCCACGCAACAATAACTGAAGCTCCAACTTTTCCAATAAGAAGGGCTCCTCCTCTTTTTAAGATTGTAGGAGTTGCTTTTACATCAATTGTTGATCCCACACAGACGAAAAAGATAGCAAGCATTGGTAGTACTCCATTAAAGAGTGCACCTGTATAAGAACCAAAGAAATCTCCCATTGAAGGTATAAAGGTATGAAGAGTGACTCCTAACAAAAGAGGTACGAGCATCATGCCACCTGGTACTTTTTCTATTGTCTTTATAATTTGCATACTACTTCTCCCCTTTACGATTTATGGAATTAACATACTGTTCAATCCGGTTCATTCCTTCTTCTAATAATTTCATATCATTTGCATAGGAGATTCGTATATATCCTTCACCAGCTTTTGAGAAAACGTCTCCCGGCACGACTGCTACTCCAGCATTTTCAAGTAGTTCTAAGGCAAATTCAGCTGACATTTTATTCGTGTGTTTTATTGATGGAAATATATAAAATGCTCCTTGTGGTTTGCTAACTTCCATACCTATAGAAAGTAAACGTTTATAGACGAAATCTCTTCTTTTTAGGTATTCTTCTTTCATGGATATCGGATCATCTTTTCCATGGATAAGCGCCTCAATCGCTGCATATTGGCTAATGGAGCTTGCACATGTTGCATTATAAAGGTGAATTTTTAGCATTTCTTCGACAATATATGAGGGTGCAAAGACGAAACCGATTCTCCAACCTGTCATCGAATGGGATTTAGAAAGCCCATTTATAACAATAGTTTTGTTTCTCATTTCGGGAATAGAGGCCATAGACGTATGTTTTTTTTCATAGGTTAATTCACTGTAAATTTCATCAGAAACGATAAAAATTTCTTTATCTAACAGTAATTTAGAGATTTCATCTAGTTCTTTTTGATCTAACGTACTTCCTATTGGATTGGATGGATATGGTAGAATGATACACTTTGTTTTGTCAGACAACTTTTTATGAAGCAATTCAGCGCTTAACTTAAAATTATTTGTTGATGTATCTACATACACTGGAATAGCGCCACATAATTCTATAATCGGTGCATAACCAGGGTAAATAGGTGAGGGAAGGATCACTTCATCTCCTTCTTCTAGAATAGTTCTGAAAGTGATATCAAGTGCTTCACTTGCACCCACCGTAACGATGACTTCGTCAACGGGCTGATAAAGTAGCTTATACTTTTGGAACATATAATCACATGCAGCTTCTCGAAGTTCTATTAATCCGGCGTTATGAGTATACGTTGTTCGATCTTCTTCAATCGCTGTTTTTCCAACAGTTTTTATATGTTTAGGAGTTGAAAAATCCGGTTGACCAATTGTAAGGTTGATAACATTTGGATACTGAGCCACTATATTAGCAATTTTCCTTATCCCAGAAAATTGTATTTGCCTTACTTTCTTATTTAATAAGTACTTCATTGGTCGCTCCCTCCTTACGGGTACAAATAATTGAATATTCAGTTTTCATAGTGGTTGAAAGAGTATTTCAGCCACTTTCTCATAACTTTTATTACTCGTAAGATTCTACTTTAATAAATGGCTAATAACTTCATTTGTTAATGCTGGTACAATTTCTGTTGAAAATGTAAGCTCCATTCTCTCATATTTCTTATGTGCGTCATATCCATATGGTCCAATGTTAATAGCAGGTACATTAATATCTCGGATATCTTGATAATTAACAAAATGTTTCGTACCCCAGCCTGGATTGTTATTACAAACTGCCTGTATTCCTTCTTCATCATCACTTAGTGCGACACAGCTCATATCACATACATAAGGAAAGAAGTTTCTCGTTACAATCGGATGAGGATAGGTCGGCTGAACTTGCTCAATGGCTTTTTGTAATGCATCCAGTAGGTGCTGTTCTTTCTCATTTTTCCCTGTAACATCTACGCGTGATGAATAAAGAGACGAATAGAAAATAGTAATGGCTGGGCTTTTATCTGTCATCCAGTTCCATTCTTCTTCAACAACACGTGCTGCAAACATCCGAGTGTCTATGCTCTTATCTAGCATTAGTTGTTCCTTAAAGGCTTTCATATGTTGGATAAATCGGTCGCCATGTTCTTTTTCTAGTAATTGCTTCATTTCTTCGTAAATAATCACTCTTGTTTTCCATGGCAATTCGTTATACGTTTCACCACTTCGAGCACAAAACGTTTGGTACCGTTCTGTTAGTGTTTGTAATGCTCTATCAAAAGCGATTTCTGCTTGTTCTTTCAGTTTAATCATGACATCTTTTGGAGACCATGACTGGATAAAGAAATTATAATAAACATACGCTGAAAGAGCCGTTTGGATGGTGTAAGTCGGTTTTAAATCTGTTTGCTTTAATGAGACTGGTGGTGCCGGAAATTCACCTAATGAGTCATCAACTAAATCTGGATTATAGCTGATTTGACGTGTTAACTCAGCAGCTATATAGTTCGGGTCTAGCCCTTCAAAGGAAGAACCAGCGTGTGTTTCTGCTCCCGTAATGAAAAAAGAAGGGAGGAGTTTTCCGATGGAACCTTTGTAAATATAGCGATTTTCATCTCCTTCATAGCGAGGAGCAACGAAATCGGAGTTAATAAGCGCAACATAATCAAAATGATGTTCTTCACGTAATTTCTTTAAATCTTTTAATCCTGATAAAACGCCGTGTGAGCTATCTTCTTCGTCACATTCAGCAAATATTAATAGATTTCCAGATAGTTCTTCAGGATGTTCAGAGTAGTATTTCAGTATATAGAGATGACTTGCGACACCGCCTTTCATATCGACGGTACCTCTACCAAAATACCAGTCACCCGATTCTAATTGATTCCTTACCAAGTCAGGTAATGGTTCATCGTGTAAGGCTTTCATTAATTCTTCAGGGAAACATGCCTTATCTTTTAAATGACTGTAGTCATCGATACCAACCGTATCTGTATGACCCATTAGAATAACTGTTTTATCGCTTTTCGTTTTCGTTCCTTTTACAAAAGCCAATACATTATAACGTTCTACCTCATCATTTTCTGTTTGAGAAAGTATTAGATAGGAAGGATTTTGTTTGAAATAAGGAAAAGAAGCTATTTTGAGATATAAAAAGTTTGAAATGGCAATTTCCCCAGTGGTGTTAACAATACTTTCTACAGCTACTAATTCATTTGTAAACTTTAATACTTCTTCACGACATGTAAACGACGAAATCATTTCCCAGCACCCCTTTGAAAAAATTTATTCTCTTAAAAGTCTTTTGTTCTTCGATAAATAACGCCCAAACTACTAAGCTAGTTCTCCTCCATCAATTGGAATATGTTGACCCGTTATATAGGCTGCCTCTTGAGATGCGAGAAAGGCATATAAGTTAGCTACTTCTTCAGGCTGTGCATGCCGTTTTAATGGGATTTTTTCATCGGTTTGTTTCAGCATTTCAGGTGTATATTCCGCCATTTGCATAGGTGTAAGTACATAACCTGGACAAATAGTGTTCACGCGAATCGTTGGAGCAAGTTCAATTGCCATTGTTCGAGCTAATAGATTAACTCCAGCTTTAGAGGCGTTGTAGTCAGCATAATAGGGATGACCTACTAACCCATTGGTTGACGCTGTCATAAGAATGACGCCTTCTCCTTGGGCTAGCATACGTTTCGCAGCTTCTTGAGCCGTATAAAAAATACCATCTAGATTAATACCAAGTACTTTTCTCCACTGCTCTGGGGTAATATCGATAAAATTAGCTCTGACACTGATGCCAGCGTTAGCAATCAAAATATCTACTCCATTGGTCAATGAATCAATCTCTTCAAATGCTTGTTTAACTTCAAACGGGTTACTTACATCGACGATGACACCATGTGCGATAGATGGAAATTCCCGAAGCGAGTTATAAAGTTGCTCTTCATTCCGGTCTAAAATGGTAACGATAGAGCCCTCATGAGCAAATCGTATGGCAGTTGCTAATCCAATTCCACTTGCTCCGCCAGTAATGACTACTCGTTTTTCGCGTAGACTGTCTGAATATCTCTCATTATTCAACTCATTAACCCCCTTATCTATTTCATTTTGGAATCAAAACGTAGAATGAATCTCTCATTAGAAAGTAAGAGAAGGAGGCAATCAAACCGAAGCTTGCTTGCCCTACCCACTTTCTAAATCAATTCAGATACCATAGATTTTTTGATATAGGATCGCCATGTAATACACCATTCTTCTGGATTATCTAGATAATCTTGTTCATCTAATTTGTGAATGGTGCTGTTATATGGAGCATTTTGAACGATTTCAGGATTTTCATATGCTTCATTTGAAATTTGTTCAAGTGCCGCAATATATTCATCTAAATCTGCCTTTGAATAAGATTCAGTTGGCTCAAGTGTAAATGGCTGCGGTACAATGTACGGGTGATGGCTGGTCCAATAATGAAGACCAAAGTCTGTCATTCGTCTTTGGACGTCTTCTGTTGTGACTCCTGTTTCTTTTGTCATCTGTTCCCAACTATAGCGAACCTGTTCAAGGCGCTGACCTTTTACGTATGGTGCACTCGCACCACGAATCTTTTGAATCTTGTGGTACAGATAGTTATTATTAAGCACTGCTGTTTGAGCTACTTCTTTTAAGCATTCTGAACCTAATGCACGAATCCAAGCATAGGAGCGTAGAATCGTTTGAGCTACACCATGAAATGCACGTACTTTTCCAATCGAGTGAGTCAGATTATCATTCAAATGATATTGCTCTCCATCAAACTCAACAATTGGTCCAGGCAAGAATTCTTTGAGTTCATCCACGACTCCAAGTGCACCCGTTGCAGGGCCACCGCACATATGTGGAGCAGCGAAGGTTTTGTGGAGATTAAAGAAGCACATATCGAATCCGGCTTCTTTAGCTCGAGTAATACCTAGGAGACCATTGGCATTTGCTTGATCGTAATAACAAACACCACCTGCTTCATGAACAATTTTGGTGAATTCTATAATTTTAGGATTGAAGATGCCTGTGTCTTCTGGATTTGCAACAACAAAACCAGCTGTTCTTTCAGATACGGCAGCTTTTAATTTTTCGATATCAGGGAATCCATCTTCATCGGGATGGAGTGTAATAATCTTATAGCCTTTTACGGCTGCTGTGGCAGCTTGTGAAGGATGGGAGAAAATAGTTGTGATGATTTCATCACGTTGCTGATCTTCTCCTCTAGATTCATGATATTTTCGAACAATGGAAGCCATTGCAAACAAGGCTTGAGTTCCAGAGCTTGGCTGAAAAGAGAAGTAGTCCATTCCAGATATTTCTCTCATACATACATCCAATTGATAAATGATTTCTAGCATACCCTGAACCGTGCTTTCATTTTGAAGAGGATGTAATGCCATCATTTTAGGATTTCGTATTAATAGCTCATTAATTTTCGGGATATATTTCATCGTACAAGTACCTTGACCAATTTCCACATTGAAATCTGAACCTAACGTTTCTTGAGAAAGCCGAACATAATGTCTTAATACACGTGCTTGACTTATTTCTGGAAGATTAGGTTTTTCCGGTCTACACATTGTAGCTGGAATTGCAGAAACACCATCTCCAACTTCTGAAACAATCGTTTGATTAGCTGATGGAGCTTCAACACCTACTTCTCCTGGTTGATGAAGCTCGAAAATAATTGGTTCATTCCATTTCGCTTGATGAAAGTCACGAACTTTATTGTTTCTCTTTATTTTTTTCATGTGTTAGAATCCCCTCTCCTCAATATTGCGTTTTAGTTTTTCACTATTTCTTCTAGAGCAGCAATTAGTTGATCAATGTCTTCTTGACTATGAATTTCTGTTACACAGTAAAGTGCGGCTTGACCATACTCAGGAAACTCTTTAGAAAGATCCTTACCTCCGAAAATTTTTCTTTCTAGCAATCTTTCATTAATCGTTTCAACTGAAAGATTTGTTCCATTAATATCAACGATAAATTCTTTAAAGAAAGGTGAATTTAATCTTGAACCTTTTATTCCAGGAATTTCATTCAGCTTTTTGACTGCATATTGGCTATTTTGCATAATGGTTTGCCCTAACTCGTACATGCCATTTGGGCCTAATAAAGATAAATAAACACCTGCTGTAATGCCCCATAAAGCTGTTTGTGTACCAACTGATTCTTTTCCTTTTTCCCTTAAAGCGAAAGATGTTCGGTCATATGCTACGTCACCGAATCCATACTCTCCTTCTTTCACTGTTGGCACGATGCCAAATAGACGAGAAGGAAATTCATTAACGAATTTTTCTTCGTTTCTTGTTGCGATGAATCCAGCCTGCCCGCCACTATAGTTCATGTGCATGCCAAGTGGTTGTAAATCACCACAAACTATATCTGCTCCATAACGACTTGGCGGAGTTAGTACCCCTAATGAAATAGGATCAACACCCACGACCATTAGTACTCCATGTTGTTTAGCAATCTCTGAGATTTCAATTCCTTGCGATTCAATAAAGCCTAAATAGGAAGGGTTTTCAAAATAGATGGCTGCTATGTCATTGGAAATATGTTTCTTTAAATCATCTAATTGTAGAAGTCCCGTATCTTGGTCATGACCAACAAAATCAAATTCAAGTTCAGGAGTACCATAATTGATGATAATTTTCGCTCTTTCAGGAGAGACTGTTTTTGCTAAAAGAACTTTCTTTCTTCCTGTTATACGTCCCGCCATTCTTAGAGATGTAGCTGCAGCTTGCCCCCAGTCAAATGTAGGAACATTTACGACATCCATATCTACAAGTTCTGCTAATAAGCTTTGATATTCAAATAATGCTTGATATCGACCATGGTCTTCATATGGTTCTCCAGCATATGCCGTTAAAAATTCGGATCTTTGATTGATTTCATCACATACAGCAGGTACAAAATGCTGCCAGCAGCCAGCTCCTAAGAAGTTTAAATACTCATTAGCACTAACATTTTTATTTAATAATCCATCAATATGACGGCGAAGTTCATGTTCTGTTAAGGCTTTCGGTATATTCATTTCTCCTTGGAAGAGAAGTTCTTCAGGAATACATGAATACAATTCCATTGTCGACTCAACGCCAATCTCTTTTAACATTTCCGCTTTTACCTCTGGCACCATATTAGGTATGTAAGGATGGACCTTCTTTGTCATAGCAATACCTCCTAGTAAATTTAAATAATTAAGCTAAACCGCCACCATCAATAACTAGCTCTGTACCTGTCATCCAACTGGATAAATCGCTTGCCAAGAACAAGACGCCTTTTGCAATATCACGAGGAGTTCCTAGTCTTGCAAGTGGGCGATCTATTGCCGAATCTTTAAGAAATACGCTTTCCTCTACTTGTAATTGTTTTGCCTCATCTCGTAATAACGGTGTATCTGTATCTCCTGGGCATATGCAATTGACACGAATATTTTGTGGACCATGATCGATTGCCATTGCTTTTGTCAGATTAACTACACCAGCTTTTGCAGCACAATATGCTGCGGCTTTATCTCCACCTTTTAATCCCCAACCTGAACCTGTATTGATAATACTTCCACCATCATGAGAAGCCATAATAGGAATAATATATTTAGATAAGAGATACACACCTTTTAATGAAACATTTAGAACTGCATCCCATTCATTTTCTTCTAAATCAACTACGGTTTTGCGTTTTATGATGCCAGCATTATTAAAAAGTACGTTAACGTTCCCGTATTCACGATTAATTTGTTCACTTACATGCTGACAATCTCGAGCGTTTGTTACATCACATTTTAAGAAGTTTACGTTAAAGCCTTTGTCTCTCAGACTTTGTGAAGCTAGGTTTCCCTTCTCTTTATCAATATCTAAAAGAATAACGTTAGATCCTACTTCGGCTAAAAGCTCTGCTGTGGCATAGCCTATCCCAGATGCTGCCCCAGTAACTACTGAGACTTTATCTTTTAATTGAATATAGTCTTTTTCCATATAATAACCTCCTTAAGGTGTGTTGATATTATGTAATGCAATTTATATGCCAACTTAATATAGTTGATAAATCAACAAGCTTTAGTAATTGAAAGTAATTTAATTTGACATTTTTGTCAAAAATATAAAAAAATTGACAAAAAATATTTTATTTACTTATACTTGTAAAAATACAAGTAGCTATCAGGCGATTTCTTTTTTTATAACTTGAACTTTAGGAAACTACTATATTTTTTATAAAAGGGAGGATTTTTTATTGTCTTCAATCACTGTGGTCAGTAAAACGATACAAACTTTTGCAGACCTTTTACAAATTGAAATCGCTTACTTTGATCCGAAAGGTGTATTAACGGTATCAACAGAAGAGTATAAGCTTAAAAAAGGAAATCGTGTTCATTTACCTTTTTTTCAAAAACAATATGAGTATCCCGTTAACTTTGTAAAAAAACCAGGCCATATGAGTATTTGTCTTGGTTGTCATTTTCAGAAAAAGTGCCCTTCAACAGCTGAAATTGTGCTTAGCATAGTGCGGCATGGCAAACATTACGGCTATCTATCTTTTGTGAGTTTTTCTCAAGATGGTCAAGAGAAACTGATAGATCGACAAAAGGAGTATAGCTATTGGATGTCACAAATAAGCGATATTATTGTGGGGATTCTACAAGACATAGATAATTTCGAGAGCATATTCCCGCCAAAAAAAGAAAAAACAGAGTACATACTTGGTAGTAGCTATACGTTGGAAAAATTAAAGGAAAATATTAAAAATATCAAAAATAGTTCTTCTTCCATTTTTATAACAGGGGAAACGGGAACAGGAAAAAGCTTATTAGCAAAGCTTATTCATGAGCAGAGTATGTTTCGAAAAGGTGATTTTGTTGAAATAAATTGTTCTAGCATTCCTGAAACATTATTTGAAAGTGAATTGTTTGGTTATGAAGAAGGAGCGTTTACAGGGGCAAGAAAAAAAGGCAAGCCAGGATTTTTTGAGTTGGCTGATAGAGGCACTCTTTTTTTAGACGAAATTGGAGACCTTCCAATTCATCTGCAACCAAAGCTTTTAAAAGTGCTGCAAGATGGAATGGTACGCAGAATTGGTGGAACTCATTCGAAGAAAATCAATGTACGAATCATTGCAGCAACGAATCAGCCGTTAGAAAAATTAATAGATTCTAAACAGTTCCGTTCAGATCTTTATTATAGGCTCAATGTTATTCCATTCCATTTACCACCATTACGGGAACGAAAAGAGGATTTAAAGGATTTACTTAAAATCTTAATGGACAAATTACAAATGCGAACCGGGAAATTCATTCAAACGTACAATAAGGACTTTTTGAAGAGACTAAAACAATATCATTGGCCTGGAAATATACGCGAGTTAGAAAACGTTATTGAATATAGCATGAATATGGAGAGGAGCATGGAACTGACTGCATCATCATTGCCTGATTTTTTATGTGATTTAAATGCAAATATTCAACCTATTCAAAGAGAACAAGCTGTTTTAAAGGAATCAGAAAAAGATGTTATTATGCAAAAGCTAGCTCAATATGGTTATGATTATGTAGGGAAGATGCAAGCAGCTAAAGATTTAGGGCTTAGTGTTAGAACCTTATATCGAAAGATAGAAAAATTAGGAATAGCTATTCCGGCTAAATAATTCTGGCGAAAATTATGATCTAAAAGAAGAATCATTGGAGTTTTTCTCAGTAAATTCAAGAATCTCTTCACGTAAATACTCCAAAGAAGCCTAAGCTCGCTTCTGTCCCCTGCGCCCTCATCTGCAGCTATTGTTTCCGGCTGTAGCTCTAGTGATGGGCGCTGGGAGAAATCGAAAGAGGAGTAAGGTCAGTATTAACAACAACATTGATATATATATCAATGTTGTTGTTAAATGTGAATTCCAAACTCTATTAATAATGTGTCCTTTTCACTTTTGATTTGTCTGCTTAAAGATTCAGGTTCGAAAACATAGTTATTCAGTACAAATAATATTGTTCAACAAGTCCGTTATGTTGCAGTTTATACCAGTATACTAACGTTCATTCCCACCCAATAAACTGTTTCTTCGATTGAAATTGAACAAAGGACATTTTTTCAAAGGCAACAATTTTTCAAGTAATGACTTTTATTACCACCCTCAATGTTTATATCCTTTTCTTTAGAAATTGTTAGCAGTGCGTTCTCTTAAGTATTTTCCTAAAATCCATAAACTTGGCTGGGATGATAAACTTTCTTCATTTTTTAATATAATGGATTTTCTTTTCCACATTGGTTTAAATATTAACCTTTTTGCTTGGCTTTCCATAGAGCTTCTCTTTAGATTTTTCTGCAGTCCAGCAACTACTAATATTGTGTTTTTTACACATTTCATATGCTTCTATACCAAGCCATTGTCTAGTTTTTTTAAGATTCTCTGCACTAACATTTTCTTTCCTAGTAGTATTATCTCTCCAACCATAGAAATAGATCTTATCAGGTTCCTCTACATTTCTTCGGAAAGGAGCAATATCACTTGTTTTTGGAATATTTGTAGATGAAGTAGAAGTAGGGATTCTCTTGTTAATTTCCACATAGAATTTACTTGGACTAAAAGGAGAGGAGCCTTTTGGTGACAATCCTAAAATCTTATAAATTTGGGCGTATTTTTCTCCTAAGTAAGGGTTAATACGGAATCCATTTTTTACTTCAATCTCATAATACAGATTATTATTCCTAACTCCAATTGCTAGAGAATGAGGGAGAGAGTCTATAAAATAGATAAATTCAAAGACAGCATTATTAATAATAACACTGAATTTGGTTCGCTTTAGATTTAGCTCTATCATACTACTGTACAATGGTTTTAATCCGGTAAGTTCCATAAATTTAAAATCATCTCCAGATTTAATTTTTTCTAACCTGCCATGAATTAGAACAAATGAAGATTTCTCTTGAAAAATTTAACAGCACTTTAGAATGATAGTAAGCTGTTAAGTTGTAGAATGAAATAAGATATCGTCATAACAATTTTTTCTATATTTTTCATCCAATATTATTATAATTCGTTAAATTAAGATTTAACGCAAAGTAAGTTTAAATTTCTACACCTCTTTTCTCTTTCAAAATGAAAAAAAGTCGCGTCACAAGCGCGACTTTTTTTATTCGATTTGTTCTAAATTTATTTGGTCATATTTAATTAAATTAGGATATGTGGTATCCCAATCTTTAATAGTTATATTCTCTTTTATTAACTTCTGTTTTATTTGAATTAAATATTCCTCTTTTAACCAGTTAGCATTATACAAGGAATTGTTTGAATTAATAACGGACAACAATTCCAAAATATTTTCTTTGGAATAGTTATTAATGTGTGGTCTTATAAAGTCTTTCCATTTAGATAAACAGTCTGTGTATCTGTTACCTTTATTTAATATCTTTATACAAAAACCATGAAATTCATTTTCGCTTTCACACTCTTTTGCCATATCAGACATTTCATGAATTTGATGTGATAAAGGTGCATTACTTCGATTTAGAAACTTGGCATAAACAATATTTAAATGTTCTTTCATATTTCCGGTTATAAACCATGCTCGCGTGAATAATGTAATTTTCTTCTCAAGCATATGTTCAATGATAACCTTATTATCTTGTGAAATGTACTCATATAAATGAGGTGCTGTATAAAAGAATTCAATGAAAAAATTTAATTGTTCAGTTTTTCCTAGATCGATTCGGTTAAAAAAATTCTTTTCTTCAATAAAATAATTATCAAGCATGCCTTTGTAAATCTTATATACTATTTTCAACGTATCAAAATATTCTTCCCTGTACTCAGTAGCTTCAGTATCTTGACCTCTATATGTTGCAATCCAAAGATAACTAAAAGCTTTTTTAACCAATTTCTCTGTAAAATAAGTAAAATATTTATTTTTAAGGTAAGTTTCATAATTATTCGATTTGAGAATTAATGAAGAATACGTAGGGATTTTCTCCATAAAATCTAATGCAACCTTTTCGTTATACATAGCTGGTCTTGTTAATATATAATCTAATGCATTTCTCATGGCAGATCTCACTGTATCTTTGTTTGGTGTAGCAAGAAGATCTTCAGAGTCTATTACTGGATGTGCGGAAAGATGGCGTAGCTGCTTAATATGATCAATATATACTTTAGCACCGGGTTCTAGCAATTGAGTATCGGATACTACTTTTTCAACAACCATCGTTTCCCATTCAGAATATTTTTTCTTTTCTTTAGACATTTCTTGTTGGATATAATCTAAAATTTGGATAGCTTTTTCATCTTCATCTCGGTCTCTTAATTCCTTTAGTTTGTAAAATAGGTCTGCCACTATAACTGAATGTAACATTACTATTGCTGACCGATAATTTCCAATAGAATATGAACTAAGTACTTCTTTAAAGTACTCCTTCGTCTTTGAAATGTATATTTTTTCCACATTTCTCTCAATTGAGTATTCAAACATATTTTCATTCCTCTAAATTTTGTCTTTTAATGCCTTTAATTGAATATACATATTTTTCCTCATCTTCATCTATACTACCAAATAAAATATTGTTTATGGGTTAGCCAAGTGGGTAAAGTCAATCTTTAAGCTGGAACTATTTAAGAAGTTGTTTGAGATGGCAACATTTGATGTTGCCATAAATCAAATGGTAGATTAATGGAAATAATAATATATTAATTGTTTAAATTATTCAAGTTTTCCAGATACAAATTTCTAAACTCTTCATCCGAAACCTCATTATCATCATATTTAAATGTATCATTCGGAACAAGAACTCCGTCTTTGTTTACCATTACATGCTTATATCCAACCAAATCACTATTTGGAATTAGTACCTCCTGAACAAAAGGCAGATTTTCTGCTTCTTTTTTTATAAATGCCGCACCTTCAGGAATTCCAGGTATGTACCATTCTTGACCGTTATAACTAGAACTGAATTGATTTTCAATTATAGTGGTAATAAGACTTATTGATCTAAAAGCATCCTCCTTTACGCTTCCGTAGAAAAATTAAAATGTATTGATCTATTACAAATCTCTTTTAATTGTTTAAATGCTTCCAATGCATTGGGCAGTAAGACGTTCCAAACATCTAATGTTTCAATAGCTAAATCCCAATTATCAAAGGATTGTTTTCTATAAACTCGCTGGTATTCGGGAGTTCCTGAATAATAGCCTCTTAAGCAAAGAATTAATTGATTAAAAATACGTTCTCCTAGAGCACAAGCCCCCGTTAATGACGGATAATATGAGCCAAAGATATAGGCATCTCTTATTTGTGAGAAAAAGCGATTGTGGTAAGCAATTATTGAAGAAGGTTTAGCTCCTATTTCAGAGAGGTTTTTAAGCTTTATCTCGCCATTGACTGATCCAAACTATATTATCAACCTTTCTTTAACACCCCTATGTATATCCTCCCAAATTGCTTTGATATTAGGGTCCCAGTCTTCTATAATTTCCACAGCTAAAACATTGAATCGGCTACACTAAGTTAGACAATTATTTTAAGGTCAAGTAGACTAACGAAAACAACGATAAAAGGAGATTCTACTGTGACTACAGGAAAGCCCATTATCTAATTTAAAGATGATAAATAGATAATGGATTTTTCTTTTTGTCTATAGTTGTAATTTATATAGTGATAAGGATTTTCCTCCTCTATTAATAATAGTAAATAATATATTAATAAATTAAAAAAAATAATCTAAGTATAATTTAAACAACCCTCCCATCCGGGATGGTATTATTAGAAAATATTGCATATAAAATAACAATTAATTCAAGTTAAATGTTAAAATTATTTTATACAAAATAAAAGATTCTTAAAAATAGAGGGATTAATTTTGAGTCATATTGATTTCATTCATAAAAATAATAATAAACATGCAATACTTTTTATTCATGGATTCACAGGTAATTCCAACACATGGAATTACCCTAATAAAGAACATCAATCTTTTCCTAATATGTTAAAAAAGGATATTGATATTCGAGAAAACTTTGATATTGTAACTGTTAACTACTTTACAAAATTCTTCAGCTTAGAAAAATCCAAAATCGCACTTAATGGGTTAAGAAGAGTATTTAAACTCCCTTCTAAGATATCACACAAAAACGTGGGAATAAATGATCTAAGTTCATTGTTAAAATCAATAGTAGATTTCAATTGTAGTAATTATGAGAAAATTGTAATCATTGCTCACAGCATGGGAGGACTAGTTTCGAAATCTTATATCTTAAATGAACTTAGTGATGGTTCTTGTAAAGTTCAATTATTCTTATCACTAGCTGTTCCTCATAATGGAGTAGATTGGGCAACCATGGGAAACATGCTTTATAAGGGGAATGAACAAATTATCGATTTAGGGGCTTCTAGCAGTACTTTAAACGAAATTAACAATCGGTGGATTAAACAACAAAACGGACTTCCACGTATTGTTTATTTTTATGGTCAATCTGATCGGGTTGTTTCAAAAGAGAGTGCTATTGGATATCAAGTAGAAAAACAAGATCAAGTAACTTCGGCAGATGACCATTTCACTATTTGTAAGCCTGAGGATCAAGATGATTTAGTTTATCTTGGTGTGCGAAATAAAATATTAGCTTCACTAAAAGAATGGTCAATAAAGAAAACGCCTGATAAGTCTACTCTTAAGAATGAAGTTAAATATGATGATGAAATATTCATTATAAAAATGTTAATCTCAAAAATACATGATTCTCTTATTAGAAATGCAAAAGATAGATTTTTTGACGCAGAGTATATGAAAAAGTTATTAGTTGCCCAAAATATTGAATTGGAAAAACTGAATGTACTCTACGATAAAATAGAACAACTTTATACTAATAATTTTATTAAATATTCAAATGGAAGAATTACTAATAGTGATGAATTGATAACTACTATCTATGATGAAATAATATCAAAGGACAAAGACTTTTTAAAATCATTCACTCCTATTATTGGAGAACTTGAAAAAATGGGCATGTTACACCAATTAGCTAATGACCCTAATAAAGAAATTTGGTGGAAAGATTCTCAATCTATGGACCAGATAGATAAGTTTAAAGAAGGGCTTCATCAATGAATAATTTACAATTTTTAATACCCGAAAAAGATATTTATCTAAGAACAGGAAGAATAATAATTATTATTAGTGAACTATCTTATTCAACAAAAGGAAACCTTATTTTAGATATTGAGAAGTTATCACTTTTTAATTTTTTAGTAAGATATCCCGTTCTTTTAAAAAAGGTAAAAATTATAAATAACGATAAAGATGAACTAGAATTGCTAGAAAATGAAGTTGGAAGTATAGAATCTAAATTTCCCAATAATGATTCTCTTTTTGACTATGAAGATCTCTATCAAATATTAAAAATTGCAGCTTATTATAGATTTATTGAAGGGAAAAATTACAATCAAAGTTTTTATTATTATATAACTGAAATTGGAAAAGATTTTTCAAATAATTTAAACTCAGAATATTTCTTAAGAGTGAAAGAATTATGTAAATCATTGAACAGATTTCGATCTATGAAAACGAATAAATTAAAACAAATGATTGAATTTTCTATGGAAGGAAATAACCATGAATAAATCACCAAAGCTAATAATTAATAGACTAGTTCTAGTTGGACATGATAAAGACTATATTGTTCCCTTCTCAGCTGGAATTAATATAATATATGGGGACTCTGATACAGGTAAATCCAGTATTTTAAACCTTATAAATTATCTATTAGGTTCAAGTGAAGTTTATATGTATGATGAAATCGAACTGAAAGCAAAATATGCTTTACTTGAAGTGTCTCTTAATGAAAATATTTATACTATAAAGAGAAATATTTTTAATTCCAATGAGTTTATTGAAGTATTTAAATCTAATTTAGAGGAAATTGATACAGTTTTTCCTTTAGAGTACGGACCAAATTACCAGAAACAAGGCAGTTCAGGGTTTTTTTCTGATTTTTTGCTCTCATCTTTAAATATTCCATTAATTAAAGTAAAGGAAGCACCAACAAAAGTCGAATCCCCTATGAAAAGGGTAAGCTTTAGAGACATATTTAAATATAATTATCTTGAGCAGGATGATGTAGGTAATAAAAATATTTTAGATTTACAAAATTGGGCAGTAAGAATCAAAAATCAAGAAACATTTAAATTAATACATAATTTACTTGATGATCAAATCACTCAGTTGGAAGAGGAAATCGCAAAAAAAACTAGCCAAAAAAATAAAAGTGATAATGAGTTTAAAATAGTTTCTTCATTTTTTAGTGATACAAAACTACAAAGTATAGATAAAATTAACGAATATATTATTGAGTTAGATATACAACTTAATGCTTTAGTAAACGATATAGAAACAATAACTACTAATATGAAGTCAGATAACATAGAAATTGATGAAATACGAGAAAATATTATTTACCTTGAAAAAGAAATTGATAAATTAAATAAAGAAAAATTCTTTAAAAAAACACAACTAGATAGAAGTATTAGTTTAAAAAAGGATTATAAGATTGACATATCGAAGCTTCAATCTGCAATTGAAATATCTGAAAAATTCCCTAAAAATATAAACGATGAAGTTAAATGTCCTATTTGTAATAATAGTTTAGTCTTAAATGAAGGAATAGACCATCAACATACAAATGAATCTATACTAATAGAAATACGCACCCTTAAAAGCAGAGTTAAAGAGTTAGACAAATTAATAGATAATATTAGGAGTTCAATTTTCCTTATGGAAAAAGAACAAGAGGAATTTACATCAAGATTAATAAAAATTAGAAATTCACTCGATAATTCATTATCAAACTTCATTTCTCCTTATATTTCACATAGGGACGCATTAATATCAGAAAAGTCATCTATAATTGAAAAAAAGCAACAGTATACTTATATGCTTAAGCTGCGGAGAAAGTTAGAAGATATTGATTTAAACTCTTATACCCTTTCAGAACAATTGATTGAATTGAAAAAAGAGTTAGATGTCTTAAAGGATTCAAAACCCTCACCAAAAAATGTTTTAGAAAACGTAGAAAATATCCTAAAGGAATTTTTAGAATTTATTCCTATAAAAAATCCTACTGGAATAAATATTAATGAAAAAACTTTCCTACCAATTGTAAGAAATAGAGAATATACAAAGTTAACCTCTGGAGGACTTCGTACACTTGTATCTGTCGGCTACTTTTTAAGCTTATTAGTAAATAGCCTAAATACAAAGACAAACCTTCCAAGCCTACTTATGATTGATACAATTGGGAAATACCTAGGTAAAACGAAAGAAAAATATATGAGCGAAACTGATGATAGAGAAGACAAACAAGAGCAAATGAATGATCCAACTAAATACCTTAATATGTATAAATTCTTTATTAAAACATCTGAAGAATTATTAAAAGACGATAAAATTCACCAAATTATTATAGTTGACAATGATGTACCTAGTGAAATAGAACAGCATTTGATGGGCTATATTGTAAAAAGATTTAGTCATGATCGTAAGCCAGGATTTGAAGTTGGATTAATAGACGATATTTAAATGGAAAAGTAATATAACAGTCTTCAAAATATCAACAGAAAAAAGTATAGAATAATTTATTTTAACAGTACTTTTTTCTGTTACTAATTTAATTAGAGCCCACCCCAAAAATGTCACACAATGTCACAAACATAAATTTCTAATTGATTTAACATAACTTCACTAAATGGTATTCACAATATACTTAAGCACTGATATACCAAGGCTTTTAGTATTGACAGTAGCACCAAAAAATATTGGCAATATTATTCTAGCAGTTCTGGCAGCGTAGAGGTCATGTTATGCTTTTTCGTCTACGTAAAATTTCAACTAAACAAAGAGACTTCTAACTCAGGAAACTCTTTTCTCACTGTTACATGCTTATTAATTTTTCCTTACAAGTAGTGATCAGCACTCCATGTGTGTTGACTACAGAAACAAGTAAAACATGATGCAAATGTTAATTGTTAATTCTTTGACGTGTTTCTTCTATTATATATACTGTTCTTTTTTAAAGTCTTTTTCATTAGTACTTAACCAACTTATATAAAGTCATCTTTTTAACGACTAATTCTCCTATGGTACTAACAGCTGTCATCTCTCCTGCTTTCCAACTATCATAGACTCCTTTAAATACTTTTGTTGTCTGAACTTTTGGATGGCCAAACAACACACCATTGTTTAAAGCAACATCAATCCCCTCACGCTGCCGTTTACGAATCCAATTTCGTTCTTCTTATGCCATATCTGCAAAGCTAAATCTGCTATGAAAGTACCCAGACTATCTTTATATTGTGTAGTATCGAGCTACGACATATCCATCACCACAATATCAGCTTAGATATTTTTATTAATGTCATTCCATTACTAAAGGATTTCTTCTTTGCTACAACCATAACGACCCAAAGAAGAATGTAAAGGTCATATCATTTTTGGATCATACGTCTTATTAATAGATATTAAAAACGATTGAAGTTTTTTCCACTTTTTAAAAAAGGATATCTCTGACATTGTGACTTTTTTCCAAAATGGCGAAGTTGTCGTCCTTCATTTTGATCTTTGCTGCTATCCAGTATGTAAACAAAATTACGAACTTTCTTTTCTCTATTTTCTTTCTTTTCTCTACTTTCTTTCTTTTCTCTCCTTTCTTTCTTTTCTTTCTTTTCTTTCCTTTCTTTCCTTTCTTTCCTTTCCTTTCTTTCCTTTCTTTCCTTTCTTTCCTTTCTTTCCTTTCTTTCCTTTCTTTCCTTTCTTTCCTTTCTTTCCTTTCTTTCCTTTCTCTACTTCCTTTCCTTTCTCTACTTTCTTTCTTTTCTCTACTTCCTTTCCTTTCTATACTTTCTTTCTTTTCTCTACTTTCCTTCTTTTCTCTACTTTTTTTCTTTTCTCTACTCTCTTTCTTTTCTTTACTTTCTTTCTTTTCTCCACTTTCTTTCTTTTCTCTACTCTCTTTCTTTTCTCTACTTTCTTTATTTTCACTACCTTCTTTCTTTTCACTACCTTCTTTCTTTTCTCTACCTTCTTTCTTTTCTCTACTTTCTTTCTTTTCTCTACTTTCTTTCCTTTTTGCAAAAGTTTCCTTTCAAAAAATATCCATTGAAAAAATTTGTTTAATGGTGAATAATCCAAATCACCTCTTTTATTTACATTTATAACCAATTAAGATTTGTATAAAAGTTGTAACTTCTAGACACTGATGTTTAGAAGCTATTTTTTATATATTTTTTAGTAGAAATCAGTCTAAAAGATAGTCTATAATTTAAAGTATAAAAGATTGTTAATTTATAGACAAAAGGAGCTTAATAATGAAAATTGGTTATGCGAGAGTCAGTACAGTTGGCCAAGATTTAGCATCTCAAGAAGAAATCTTAAAAGAAAATGGCTGCGAACGTATCTATGTAGAAAAAATTACTGGCACGACCACAAAAAACCGAAATGAGCTAAATAAGTTATTAGAAAATGTGAGACCTGGAGATACAGTGATGGTAACAAAAATAGATCGTTTGGCCAGATCGATTATAGATTTAAATAAAATTATAGAAACACTGCAAGAAAAACAAGTTGATATCTATTTTATCAAAGATAATTTATCTTTTAAGGTTAATGAAACAGCAAACCCTCTACAATCATTATTATTCAATGTTTTAGGTTCTTTTGCGCAGTTTGAAAGAGATATAATAGTTGAACGAACATCTGAAGGTAGAGAAAGAGCAAAATTGATAGGAAAACACATGGGTCGTCCTTCACAACCGAGAAAGAATATAGAAGAAGCCTTACGACTATATAATAGTAGAAACACGAATGGATTAAGTGTGAAAGACATTGTGAAACTTACTAGTGTGCCTAAAGCCACTTTATATGTGGAAATAAGAAAGAAACGTGCGAACAACTTAGAATAGTTGTTGCACGTTTTGAATGGCAGTTTTCACCGTTCATAAAAATACGAAAAGACTTTACGAACGTTCATGAACTTTCATCTGCTTTTACGGACGTACTAAAAGGAACAAATGTATTTCTTTAGATGTAAAAAATCCCCACCAATAATAGGTGAGGATGGCAATAAAAATTTGCCGAATAATGACTTACTTAATATAACATATTTCACAGTAACGCAACAACGTAATAAAGTTATTCGAAAAAGGATGAGCAATTTATCTTTAATACATATTATAGGAAAGTTTAAAGATCCACTTCTATGAGTGAAGTTCATTAAACACGGTAAAAGACGGTAGAACTCTCTATTAAATTGTTCTTGTCTTATCAAACTGTGCGTGTATTATCAAACTATGCGTGTATTATTATAATGTATATACCCTATCAAATCGTGCGTGTCTTATCAAACTGTACATGACCTATCAAACCATGCGTGTCTGATTTAGGAATACGGCTTGCCCATATGTTACAATATCCATCAAGAGGTTACGTTCTAGCGATTTTCCGTTTTTTGGATTCGGGAAGGAGTGTAATACTTTGATCCTTTTTCTTTTGCTCAATTTCTTGCTCTTAGTATTTTATCTTTTAACTCCCTCTTTATTCAACTCAAGCATCATGATTTACACCACCCCCGCGGGTAGGCCGAGCTTATAACACTATCATTCTTTCCAAATCCTGTGCTACTCGACTAATACTTCAAAAAGTTAATAAAGTTAATAAACAGTAGTATGCCGAGAGATCTAGTAGCAGGTACATCATTTATGACACATATACCTTAATAACCTATATATACTGATACATATAATAAACATATCGAAAACATATGTTATTAGATGGTTATTTATATAATCAAATTATTAAAAAAGGCACCCAATTGTAAAAATTTCGTTTAAACAATTGGAGTGCAGTTCATTTGTATACGTATCTGTTTTTACTTTATATACTAAGACTTTTTTCAGTTTTTTCATCTCTTGTCACTTCTTCATCATATGGTGCACGGGTACTCCAGAACTGAGCAAAGAATGTACCTGTCACAACCTGCCATGCAGAAGCAAAAGCACTTGGTAAGGCTGCAAGCGGTGATAAGTGAGTGACTGCTAATGTGACTCCAAGACCTGAATTTTGAATTCCAACCTCAATTGCGTTTGTACGACAATCCTGCTCAGGTAACTTTGTTAACTTCCCTGCAAAGTACCCAAATAAATAGCCAATGCTATTGTGTACAAGATGAAACAATAATAATGATTGCGACAATTGAAAATAACGGTAATATTGAAGCACCCTTTTCCGGATTCCTTAACAATCACCTGCAGGGCTTCACTCTCATGATTGTGTTGGGTTTAGCGTGGTATTACCTGTTACATCACCTTCTGTGAACATTAATCTGCTTACTGAACCGTTCACTATAACGTTAGCTATATCGATATTCCCTCAGACTATTCAAAATAGAGATTTCCTGTAATAATTCCTCTCCAACATTCGTTTCTATCACCTTTTTTCTCTCTAGTTCTTTATCCACCAATCTTTTTACTGATAATACATCTGTTCCATTTAGGAGAACATCTTCTTTTGAATTAAAATGTTTATGGGCGACGAGTTGCATACCGTAGGAATTATATAATAACGTGTATCCGGCAATACCTGTTTTTGATTGATAAGCCTTGGAAAAGCCTCCATCAATGACTATCATCTTTCCATCTGCCTTAATTGGATTTTCTCCCTCAATTTCTTTAACAGGAGTATGGCCATTTATGATATGACCTTGATCAGGATTAAGATCAAATTCTGTTAGAATTTTGCGGCAGGTTTCCTCTTGTTCACGTAAATAGTAGTATGGGTTCTTTCTCTCTTTATGAGTTTCCTTATCTTTAATGAAATACCGTTCAAAGGTTGTCATTTCTCTTTTCCCAAAGAGTGATGAATATTCTCCTGTCCATAAATACCAGACCATATCTGTCGAAAGATCATCTGTCTCTTCAGGATGTGCAAAAGCATGTCGCAAATAATGTTCAAAAATATCAAGTAAATCACGACCTGCATAGGTTTTATTTTCAATCTCCATTTTTTCCATATTTCCTTTTTCATCTAAAGGAATACAGCCATGTAATAATAGGTTCCCGTTATATTTTAAATAAAGACTGCCTTTCTTCATAAGAAAATTCATATGTCTGGCCAGCTTTTCCGAATGTTGGACAGAAAATAACAATTTGTCCATCACTTGCTCTTCTTCCTCTGATAATTGATGTGGTTGTTCTGGATTAACCGTTGCAAAGCAAGTATTTTCTAGTGGGTACGTCTTCCCATGAATCGTTATTTCATTTTTGTCATAATCAATTTTCTCTAGCAAAAGCCTTTCTGACATATTAAAGTTCGGTCGTCTCTTTATGATCGGCATTTCAAGTTTGAACTGAATCATGGCAATCGTTTGATGAATTTTAGTAATTTGTAATTGTTCATGATCAGATAGTTTTTTATCTGAATGTCTCTTTGGTCGAAAGGCTGGATTGTCCTTATAATATTTCTCCGCAAGATTAAGAAGTGGTCTAAGATTGATTCCATACACATCTTCAATAATATCCAAATTGTCGTAGCGAGCACTGATACGAATAATATTAGCGAGACAAACCTTTGAACCAGCAAAGGCACCTAGCCATAGTACATCATGATTTCCCCACTGAATATCAACTGAATGATAATTGATTAGAGTTTCCATGATTTTATCAGGTTCGGGTCCGCGATCATAAATATCCCCTACGACATGAAGATGGTCCACAACCAATCTCTGAGTGCTGTAAGCAAGACCAGTAATAAGCTTATCAGCCTGTCCAAGGGAAATAATTTGCTGGACAATTTTTGTGTAATACTGTTCTTTATTTGCGGATTCATCTGTTTTGTATAGCAGCTCTTCTATAATATAGGCAAACTGATTAGGCAATGCTTTCCGTAATTTCGAGCGTGTATATTTGGAGGAGGCATAAGAAATAAGCTTAATCATACGATCGATGATTACTTTATACCATTGGTTTAATTCTTGTTCATTGTCAAAATTATTCCTAATTATCTGTAATTTTTCTTCAGGATAATAAACTAATGTCGCCAATTCAATAATTTCTTTTTCGTATAATCCACCGTTAAAAAGGTCTCTTATTTTCTCTTTTACTCTCCCCGAACCATTTCTTAACACATGTTGAAAGGCTTGATACTCCCCGTGTAAATCACTGACAAAATGTTCTGTCCCCTTTGGTAAATTAAGAATGGCTTCAAGATTAATAATTTCAGTTACCACTTTTTCTTCACAATCATATTTTTGGGCAAGTAAATCTAGATATTTTGCGTTCAAAATTATGTATCCCCTTTCAAAATTCACTATTTATATTCCATCTAATAGATTGAGATTAAATACTTATTATAAGATAAAATTAAAGGTTCTGGTGCAAAGATTGTATTTATTTGAAAGAGGTATATAATTCCTAATGGAATCTGATCTTATGTAATGTGAATTTGTACATCAATGATGCAGTTTCACTTATTGAAAATCTAAGAACAAAATGAAGAAAAGCATTTTGATATGCAAGAAGGAAGAGAATAAATTATAATCCATTCGGAATATTATACATTGGGTTTACCGTATCAAGACGGGAAAGGTGTAGATTAAGACATATTTTAAAATCAAGCATGATTTTTGTGATTACGCCCCATGTATTCATCTACTAAGACCGTATATTCTTGTCAAGTTCTACAATCTGATAGCTCATTGTGAACAGAATTTCCGAAATGAAATGCATACGGCGACCTCTTCAACAAACGTTATTTATTAAGGAGAGAAATATTATGGAATTGAACTTTAAGCCAACTAACATCAACCGGTCTGCGTCGCCACTTCATTGCAAGAAAGGGCATGTAAAAGACACTTGGAAGAATTGACTCAAGTGCGATTTTCTCAGTGTGGCACAATATTTCTGGACCTTTGATTGCCACATACTGGGTGAAAAAGTCCACAAAAAAAGATCAGGAAATGAGATTAGTTAAAAATTCGAAGCAAGTTTCCTAATAAAATTGACATAGAAAATCCTAAAAGATATTACTTAATGATATTCATCTTCTTTAAATAACTTCGACTTCTTTTAGCTTTGTTCCATCGCTAAAAATGTTACGATCATTCTTGTATTTTGAAAAAATTCAAATCCGACTTGAAGTAGTAAGATATTTTGTTATATTAGTACCAATTAAATAAATTTTCCCTTCTATAAATTTTGAAGAGAAGATAGAGGAGCAAAAACCATTAGTACACAATGCGAGGATATAGTAGAAACACGAATGGATTAAGTGTGAAAGACATTGTGAAACTCACTAGTGTGCCTAAAGCAACTTTATATTTGGAAATCAGAAAGAAACGTGCAAACAACCTAGAATAGTTGTTGCACGTTTTGAAGATCTCAACCACCCTTTTACACTTTTAATTCCTCTAAGCCTTTAATGCCTCTAATAGTTTCTTCATGATGTCACTCCCGTTAAAAATAAAAAAACACGCCAAAAGTGGCGTGTCATAGTTCCTTATTCTTTTCTATAAGCATTCAAATGCCAATATCAGCTCAATACTTCCTCAACAAAATCTTCTTCCAAGTCAAAAATAGTAGGCCGCTGTCTCAATTTCTTTACTATCCCTCTTGTTTCTAGGTCTTTAAGAATTCTATTGATTTTATACCGTTTGAATTGTAAATTTTCTTGTAACTCAACATTTGACAAAAGCTTGACGTGACCTGCAAAAATATTAATATTAAGTAGCGTTCCCAGTACTTTTTTTGTATCAGCATCTGCCCATTCAAGGCTTTTTAAATGACTGTGTATTTTTTTAACTTTTTCCAAGCCCAAGCTTAAATCTTCAATTAATGATTCTTGACCATCCTTTAATATTTCAAGCATTGATTGACAATAAAATGTGGCTTCGCCTTTATTTTTGGGATTCGAGAGTTCCTCTAAAGCTTTATAATACTTCTGCTTATCTTGATTAATTGTGTAAGATAGAGAAACTGCTGTAAATGGGTCTAGTTTCTTTTTGATATAACTACTTACGAACAAACGTCCAGTTCTACCATTACCATCATAAAATGGATGGATGTACTCGTAGTAATAATGAGCTATCATATATTTATACAAATCAGGAGTATCTGATGTTTTCAAGAAAATTAAAAGGTTACTTAAATATTCTTTAATACTGGATTCAGGATATACTCCCACGTGGGTAGCTCTATTTCCATCTGTTATATTTACTGATTCTTTCCGGAAGAGGTGTCCATCCGGTTGTTCTTTATCTGGTATTTCATCAGCTACTATATCGTCATAGAGTTTTCTGAAATCCTCAATTTTTTCAAATGATTGAATTTTATCTATATATTTATATGTTTTTAATAAGCCGTTGAATCTTTTAACCTTACTGGTTTGCTTTTTCTCATTAAGATGCAAAAGAATCTCCGATAGCTCTTTTTTTGTGCTTCTGATTCCTTCTATTTCATTGGTGCTTTGAAGTTCGTTAATGAGCAATTTATTAAAGTAAGGTTGAACTGCTGCAGGTGGCATTTTTCTTACCATATCTCTGATAGTGATGCTGTTAATAAATATCTCTTCTTGTAATTTCATTAAAGGATCGATATTTACTATAAATAGTTCAACCAATTCATCAAGATGCCGCCCTTTTAATACAGGTTTAATCTGTAAATTTGTTCTGTATGAACCATAACCATTGTATCTCTTTTGATATTCAAGTTCATACTCTTCTGGTTCTTTGTAGAAAACTTTACTTAGCTTTTCATAATTCATAAAGTCCCCTCCTTCACAGTGAATATTATCATCATAATATCATCAAAATGAAAATAAGGATAATGATATTTTTATGTTAATGCAAAAAAACAGCAATTTCGACAATAAAGTACAATAAAAATGATTATTAATTACAATATCTTTAATTTAACCTAATTAATAGCCAGTTATACAAGGCATTAATATAAAAAAAGACGAAAATTCAATTTTAAATAATAAAAACACGCCCAATAAAAGGCGTATCATATAACGTTTTCTAAAAAATCTTTTGGAATAAACCTCGGATTTATAAGCATGGTTCTAGCATTGAAATTGGTGAAATGAGAAAGGATTGTGCCTTCTCCAAGAATAGTATTCATATAACCAGCCATAACAAGTGCTGCTGTTTCATTGCATGCGCTGTGGGTTATTAACGACGGTCGTTCCACAAGCCTGAGTTGGTCTACTAGATTCTGTGTCCTCTAAGATATCAGGATAAACATCGCCTACGCTTCCTATATAGGTCTTCCCTTGAAGCCCTCATCCGCATAAGTTCAGAAGACTGTATCTTCTCTTTAAGAAGATCAAGTTGTTCTCCTTCAGCTAGTTCTTCGGGGATGCTGCTGGCTCTGCAGGAGTTTCTTTTTTTATGAAGTTTTCATTTTCAGCAGTTGCCGTTAACAGCGGTTTTATCCTTATCGAATTCCATTGACATAGTAATTCATCCCTTCATTTTTGAAATTTCAGAACAAAAAAAGACCACAAAATGCGGTCCATTAGAATTCTCTGCCATATTTATATATCTTTACATTTTCGTTAACCGAGTCATCGAATTTAGTAATACGGGTAATTAAATCTTCTTGAGCCTTTATAATCTCATTTTGAGTTGTAGCTATTTGAAGATCCTCAATAAAAGCAAGTGTAACGGGGTGTAGCCATCTATATTTAAGTTTAAATCACAACCTTGAGAGATTAAAAAATTCACTATATCAAAGTGTCCTTTTGTACATGCTAATTTACAAGCTGGTGCTAACTGCCGTCAGCTTGTTTTAATTACGGTAGAAGCAAACGTCACCACCCGAATTACTCGGCTCCCCCAATTTTGACAGGAATAGTAAATTGCAGGAGAATTCTTAGACATTATTTTATACATTGAATGATTCCTATACAAACGTTTGCTTAAAACTATTATGCTACTCATTTAATATAAACTAAGATAAAGACGACCTCTTATTGTTATTCAAGGTGTGAAGGCACTCCAAACAAGTGCTGTTATGACTATGCACCTATAAAACATGTAGGGATATATATTTATTATTCGTATTTACCTAAACGTTTACAAAATTCTAACAAAATATGCACATATAGTTAAAAAATAATTGCTAGTTTAATA
This sequence comes from Bacillus sp. F19, assembly GCA_023823795.1. Classification (NCBI taxonomy): domain Bacteria; kingdom Bacillati; phylum Bacillota; class Bacilli; order Caryophanales; family Bacillaceae; genus Bacillus; species Bacillus sp. F19. Next base: position 310,280 of record CP085711.1, on the reverse strand, counting down.
TGGAAAGATCAATCTATTACGAAGAGGAGTGGTGTTGATGAAGTGGAGATTTTTATCAATTTGGTCTCTGGTTATTTCTTTAGTATTTGGAGTTGTCTCACCTGCACTAGCAGAATCAGCACCTAATAATCTTGACCCATCATCTATCCTTGATGAGCGTTCTGCTCAATCATCGAAAAAGGATGAGCCGCAGACTATCATTGAAAGCGATAGGGGTTCAACACTTGTTACCAATGATCACACGGAACAGATTGGTAATGGTGTCGAATTGACGACATTTGAACGTTTTGATGGTCGTGGCTGGTTTAACGGAGAATTGTTGAAAGTAGATTTGAGTAACCCATCCGTTTCTGCTGATCTTCTTCATCCGGGAGTGGTGTCAAAGGCTGAGGGTATATCTAAATCAGCCAATCGCAAAGGTGCAATAGCTGGTGTGAATGGTGATTTCTTTGACATTAATAACACCAAAGCCCCGCTTGGCGTAGAAATTGATAATGGCAAGCTTGTCAAAGGTGCTCAGCCAGGCAGGGAGAAGTCTGCAGGAATTACAGTTGACGGCATTGGACAGCTTGCAGAAATTCTCTTAGATGGCAGCGTAACCTTTAATGGGAGCAAGCATTCACTTAAGGCATTAAACCAAAGCAGCATACCTACAAATGGAATTGGTTTTTATTCTTCCCTTTGGGGTGATGCTTCCAGAAGCAAAGTCGCAAATGGGAGTAACTCAGTACAAGAAGTTATGATTGAAAACGGGAAAGTTGTGGAAAGTGGTACAAGTATTACCAATAGCGATATTCCTGAAAACTCATTTATACTGATTGGTCGTGAAGCAGGCGCAAAAACCCTGCAGCAATTGAAAGCAGGAGATGAGGTTACCGTTGAGTATGCTCCTAAGGCTTCCAATGGACAACCATTTAAATTTGCCATCGGCGGAAATCCAGTACTCGTAAAAGAAGGAGAAGTTCAACCGGTGGATGATTCAGTAACAGCGCCCCGGACTGCGGTTGGTTATTCTGCTGATGGAAAAAAGATGTACCTAGTTGTTGTAGATGGAAGACAAGCTAGCAGCCGCGGAATGACTCTTTTCGAAATGGGAGAGCTAATGAAAGAATTCGGAGCCTATCATGCTCTTAATCTAGATGGCGGTGGATCTTCAACAATGGTTGCACGTACACCTGGCGAAGATCTAGCTGAAATCAAAAATAATCCATCAGATGGTGTAGAACGTGCAGTTCCGAATGGAATTGGTATTTTTACTGCAAAAGGAAATGGCATCGTTACAGGTTTTAACGTATCTACGCAATCAAAAATCGAACATTCAGATCGTGTATTCCCTGGATTAACAAGGGATTTTACTGCAGCAGGTTATGATAACGCTTATAATGCCGTTCAAGCTGGAGAAATAAGCTGGAAAACCCTGCCCGGAGACATAGGGAAGTTTGAAAAGGATGGAATTTTCCGTGCTGCAAAATCCGGTACAGCAAATGTAGAAGCACAATCGAAAGATATAAAAGGAACAACTCCTATTACCGTTTTAGGAGAGCTTGAGCAAATAGAAATGAATCTTCCTAGACTTGGATTAACTGAAGAAGCAACTGGAAAGTTTCATCTAAATGGGTATGACAAAAATGGATACACTGCACCAATCGAACCCGATGATGTTAGCTTAGATTATGACCAATCACTAATTGATGTGAAAAAGAATGATAACGGATCATTTTCCACAATTTCGAAGGGAATCGAAGGCTCTACATTAATAACAGCGACAGTAAATGATAAAAAAGCCTATCTTCCTGTAACTGTGGGGTTAAAAACTGAGACTGTTTCAGAAATGGAAGCTTTGCCAGAATGGCGCTTTTCCTCTGCTCGTGGTTCAGGAACGATTGAATCAGCTGCTGGAAGAAGTAACAACGGAATCAAATTGAATTTTGATTTTACGAAGTCGACCGGAACTCGGACTGCAAATATACATCCTGTTAATCCGATCATCTTACCTGGTCAGCCACAATCAATAGGTTTATGGGTCAAGGGAAACGGCAAAGGTGAATGGATGTCATTTACAACACGGGGTGCCGATGGAAGCATTCATTATCTTTACGGACCTTACGTGACCTGGACAGGATGGAAAAAAATTGAGATTCCTGTACCGTCAGGAGTTACGTTTCCGCTTGAGTTAAGAACGATTGGAGCCATTGAAACAAGTACGACAAACCAATACACAGATGAACTTGTATATGATGATTTGACTGTAAAGATAAGCCCGACCGTTGAGGTACCAGTCGTGCCGGAAAAAGCGGATTCTCTTATCATGCAAAATGCTGATATTGGAAAAGAGCGTTGGAAGTTCGCCGTAATGTCTGACAGTCAATTTGGCGGAAGTTCTCCGAATAGCCAGCAAGTACGTCTTGCTAGAGAAAGCTTAAAGCAAATCGTCGAGAACGACCCTGAATTTTTAATTATTGGTGGCGATTTAGTTGATACAGCTTACCCTGAAGACTTTGAGCTGGCAAAGAAAATATTAGAGGAAGAAATTGGCGACAAGTTCCCAATTTATTATGTACCTGGTAACCATGAAATAATGGGCACAGGCAACTTAGACAATTTCATGAAAACATTTAACAAAAACAAGTACTTTTTCACTCATGAAGGTACACAATTTGCTCTTCTCGATTCATCAACAGGCAGCTTCCGCACCTCAGATTTTGATCAATTAGTAGAATTCAAAAAAACGTTAGAAAAAGCAGCAAGTGATCCGAATATTAAAAATCTTGTTGTCTTCGGTCACCATCCAACAAGAGATCCGCTTTCAACACAAAATAGTCAGTTAAGTGATCGCAAAGAAGCAGAATTAATTGAAACATGGTTGACAAAATTCAGAGAAGAATCGGGTGGAAAAGGAGTCGTTTATCTTTCCGGACATGCTCATACTGTGAATGTTGATCGAGTAAACGGAGTTCCTTACATGGTCGTTGGTCCTGCTGGTAAGGCTCCATATGGCCCTGCTGATAACGGAGGTTTCTATGCTTGGACAATGTTCGGAGTCGACCCAACACCTATTCCGTCAAAAGCGAATGGACCAGAAAAATCTAGCGAACAGAGTCCAATTAATGACACAGAATGGATACGAGCAGAAGTAAACCCTCTCCTTGAAGAAGTGACAATGGATGCTCCGCAATCCGTTGCCATTGGTAAAACAGTTGAAATCAAAGCAACCGGACATCAAGCCGGAAATTTAAACTTCCCACTGCGATACCCAGCAAGCGTCAATTGGAGTGGTAGTAAAAATGTCTTTATCGGAACAGGTGAAGCTTTAAATAAAGCCAAACAATCAAACAAATACAATGCTGTTTTCGATACGGCAACTGGAACACTTACTGGATTGCAAAAAGGAGAAATCACATTAAAGGCAGAATCAAATGGTGTCATAGCTGAGGAAAATATGACGATCTCTTAGTTTTTGGTGCTAGTCACTGACCTAATTTTTATGTTTCACAACAGGAAAAGAAGTAGCACTCTAACCTAAGGGAAGAGTGTTACTTCTTTTTAGTTTCTTCAAGAGCCAGGCTCCTAAGCCGGGCTCTTTGTTATTCAAACCTCTTCCATCATCCCTGTTAACGTGTCACCGGTTCCGCCCTTCGCAAGCGCACTGTTCCCTGTCGGATTTGTCCAGCCTTCACCATACGGAAAAGCGATGAACGTCTCATTTCCTTTAAGAACAATCGTGACACCAAGCTTTTCCGCCCAAATAGAAGCATAATGAGAACGATTTTGCTGAAGCTCTTTCACTTCTATCCCCGTTATTTTTGAAAATTCACCTGGGTGAGGAGTCAGAATAACAGCTGCCTGTCTTTCATCATACGTACGCTTCATCAATTATGACAGGACATTCCGATTTCAGCAGCTGCTGGATGGCCTTTTCCGTTCTAAACCAGGTCCTGCTGCAATTGCCCTTCTCTTTATATGGATTAGAATAAAAATCGCGTAGTTTTTTTATCGGTTGTACCATTGAGTTGTGTAATATTGATGTAATGTGTCTTGAATTCTGGGGAGGCTACCATCGGCAATACAACAATAATGAGTAAATAAATGGACTCAACACCAAAAACAGTGGTTAACTCTCAATACTGATTAAACGTGTAAACTTAAGTTAACGTTAATTTTTGGCGTCAAGCTAGAAGTACTATATCAATTTAATCCTTTACTTTACTGTAAGGTATCCCTGCTTTACCCATTCATCAAATCCACCTATTAAGTTTCTAACATCTTTAAAACCCTGCGCATGAAGAATACTAGCGGCGATGGCAGATCTTCCACCTGATTTACAATGCACCAGAATCGGCTTATTTTGTTCGATTTCCTTTACCCTGTCCAGCAAATACCCGAGCATAATATGTTTCGCGTTGGAAATATGTCCCTCTCCCCATTCAATGGTGTTTCGAACGTCGAGGACATGCATTTCTTCATTAAGGACGGCATCTATGACCGCATCGGGTTTTACTTCTTCGTAGCTTATTGTGCTAGCGTCAAACTCTTCTAATTGGTTAACGACACTAGGATTCATTGTTGCAATAACGTTATCAAATCCAATTGACTGTAAATCATTTAGAATATTCCGAATACGATCTTCACTTGTCAGCAGAAAAACAGGACGGTTGTAATCTAATAGCCAGCCAGCCCACGTGACAAACGATTTATTGTATGGAATATTGATGGTTCCACGTATATGCTTTTCTGCGAATTCACTCGGTATGCGTGTATCCACTACAATACCTTGTTCGATCCATTCCTGAACAGTAGCTAAGGAAGGCGACGGCTCGATCCGTTTTGGTGCCTCGCACTCTTGTAACAGTCCTGCTCCCTCTTTATTTATCTTCTTCATCATGGCAAAGTATTTTGGTGCCTCAGGTTGTCCTTCCAGTAATGCTCCTATAAAGCGTTCCTCGTCATTATGTTGTAATGCCCAATTCACTATTTTCTCATAGCCAACAGTTGTCGAAGGGACTGCTCCTAAATTTTTGCCACACGCGCTGCCCGCCCCATGGCCTGGCCATACTTGAAGAAAGTCTGGAAGTTGTTTAAATTGTTGTAAAGAGCGAAACATCTTACGAGCCATTTCTTCTGTTGAACCGCGTACTCCGGCAGATTTCTCTAATAGGTCAGGACGACCGACATCTCCAACGAACACAAAATCTCCAGTAAATATACCAATTGCCTCCTTTACTGAAGAACCACCGTCCGTTAATAATAATGAAATATGCTCTGGTGTGTGCCCTGGCGTGTGCATTACCTCAAACTTGAGATTGCCAATGGTGAAGGAATGCCCATTTTTCAAAAAATAGTGTTCGTACCCGTGTGCGTACTGGTATTTCCAGTTCTGTCCACCCTCGTCGGACAGATACAATTTTGCACCCACCCTTGAAGCCAACTCCCGTGAACCAGATACAAAATCAGCATGAATATGCGTCTCTGTTACACCTACAACTCGAACCCCTTGCTCTTTGGCCATTTTCAAATAAGGATCAATATTGCGCGATGGATCAATAACAATAGCTTCACCCGTAGCTTGACATCCCACTAAGTACGACGCGTGTGCCAATTTGTCATCATAAAAATATTTGAGTAACATACCTAACCTCTCCTTCAAACTCCGCATATCAAGCAAACATAAAACACAATTGAATACTTCATAAACAAGAGTTGTTCTATAATTTTAAGATTTGTTCTGATTGCGTTCAGACATTACGGTCAGTAAAGCTTTGACGAAATGAACACCTTGTTGAATGGCAGGGTCCTTCAGTAGTTTGATAAGAGAAAAGACGGACACTTTGGAATTGTCTTATTCTGCTCGTTCCTTTGCTTCCTCCATTAAAGATATCCCATCCTTGACTTTACATTGGATCGGTTCTGCAAGTTCCTGTGCCCCCTTAACCAGATGCTGAAGGGATTCTTTATCCGACAACACGGTTTGGGTCACATCAATTAATTGTTCTACAAGGTAGACATACTCAACAAACTTGGGCAGTTTATCGATTAACACCAAAACTACTTCCAAAGTACCCCTATTTTAAGGTGATAAGCGGTACGTCCATCTTCAATCCCTCGAATAAATATTCCAACGATTTTCGATTATTCAAAACCGATTGAGCAAAACTCACCTTTCTTTCAATGGTAGAGTACTGTTCCAACAGTTTTGGCACTTTTTCCAGTGCTGTAACCAAGCTATTTTGAATCTCTGGCTGACTTAAAATAGACAATAGTGGTTCGATATTGGAAAGTAAATGAGACTCTTTTACCGACATGGTAACGCCCCCTCTTCTCGGCATATCACTATATATAAGTTGTCATTACATTAAACCTTTGAGCATACCATTCCAGTAGATGACGGGAAGAAGCTCTTTCTTCAAAAGATACATACTAAGCCTTTCCTTAGATTGATCGAACGGAAATGTCTCATCTGGATTGCAATCATAATCAAACTCAGCCAGTATTAAACTACCATAACCCGTGACAAGCGGACATGAGGTATAACCGTTGTATTCATGTATAACTGGCATTGCATTCATCTGACATAAAAGATTTTGCACGAGCACTGGCGCTTGTTTACGAATCGCAGCGCCTGTTTTAGAAGTGGGCAGATTGGTGCAATCGCCAATCCCAAAGACATTATGAAAACGCTTATGCTGCAGGGTGTACTTATCTACATCGATCCATCCATCTCTCGCCGCAAGTGGGCTCTTTTTGATGAAATTGGGAGCACTCATTGGCGGTACTACATGAATCATGTCATATTGCATGGTCACGCGTTCCTCCGTGTCCAGGTTTTCGAATACTGCCTGCTTCTTTTCACCATCGATTTCAATGAGATTATGCTTGAAGCATGTCTCGACCTTCTTTCTTTCAATCACTTTGTTCAATGCATCTGCATATTTTTTCACACCGAAAATGGTCGCTCCACCTGAGGCAAAAATGATATTTGATTGGGATCGAACACCTGATTTACGAAAATAATCGTCCGCCAGATACATAATTTTCTGAGGGGCTCCCCCGCATTTAACTGGTGTGTTCGGATTCGTAAATATCGCGGTTCCCCCCTTAAAATTGCTAATATTCTCCCATGTACTTTCAACAAAGTCGTAGGAGTAATTACTACATACCCCGTTCTTTCCGATATTTTCTTTCAACCCTTTTACCTTATGCCAATCTATTTGAATTCCTGTAGCAACAACTAAATAGTCATAACGCAGTTTGTTCCCGGACGCCGTGATAACAAGATTTTCATCTGGGTAAAATTCTGTAACCGCATCCTTTAACCATTCCGCTCCGTCCGGAATTACGGATGCCTGCTCACGTTCCGTGACCTCCCTGCGGGCGGCACCACCGCCCACAAGAGTCCATAAAGGTTGATAATAGTGTTTTGTGGCAGGGTCAATAATAGCAATGTCGCCTCTGAGAACTCGTGATTTACGCAAAAGTTGGGCTGCAACTGTAATTCCACCACTTCCACCACCCACAATCACAATTTTGTAATGTGCCTTATAGCTCATCCTTGTCATCTCCATTCGTTCTATTTAATAGCCGAGTAAACGAGTCATAAATTCAAGACTTCAGCATTAATGATTAGCATATAAATCGCCACTGTCATAACGACACCAGAAAATATATAATTCAGAGTCTGACGCTGCTTGCTTAAACGCTTCACTACCCAAACACCTAACATTCCGCCGAAAATTCCTCCTCCGACAAACTCCAGCACCACCCACCAATCCACGAAACCGGATAAACTGTAGTTTACTGCCGTCGTAAGTCCAAACATACCAACTGATAAAAGTGAGGACCCAATGGCCGTAATCATCGGCATCCTCGCTGCGAAGATCAGGCCTGGAACAATTAGGAATCCGCCGCCAATTCCGAAAAAACCCGACAACAATCCCACTAGAACAGCAATAACGATTACCCGCAGCAATTTGAAATGCTCCTCGGAATCCTCCTTTTGATTCTTCATTTTCTTTTGTATAACCATTTTTACAGACATGACTATCATTAAAATTGCAAAGAGAAATAATAGTTGCTTTCCAGGTACTAGTTTTCCGGCAAACGATCCGAGATAAGCGCCGATCATGCCAGGAATGGCGAAAGCTATCGCGGATTTCCACCTTACATGACCAGCCCGTGCGTGCAAAATGAGATTTAAGCAAGCGTTTATAGCAACCGCCAAAGCAGTAGTACCAATCACAACATGAGGATCTTTAATACCAACAACGAAAAGTAAAAGAGGAACAGCAAGGATGGATCCTCCACCACCAAGCAAGCCAAGTACAAGACCCACAATTCCACCAGAAACGATGCAGAGAAATACTTGAATGGATATCTTTATTTCCTCCTTTCTTTCTCTTCACTTAAGCATTTGCAAACACCACGTCAACTCATTATTTCTAGGCTGAACAATGAGTTTACCCCTTTTCGAAGACTATGAGGTTAATTTTTTCAAGAGAAACAAACCTTTAAGATTATTCCAATTCTGCTTCAATGTATTTCAGAAACTCCTCTTTTTTTATTGCCCCTTGAAACTTTTGTCCATTAATAATTGTTGTCGGAGTTGCTGAAATCCCGAGGTTCTTTACTTCAGATGCCAATATTCCTTTAATTTTGACAGTATTCTTTTCTTGGAGATTTGTGTTTTCCAAATACCTTTCAAGTTCACCTGCATTTTTTTCGCTCCATTGTTCCTGTTCTATAAACACCCTATTTATTGCACTGAGCTGGCTGTCCTTATCTGAAATAGCATTGACTCTTTCATTTACAATTTCAGCATTTTTATTATCTTCAATAGATACATGCTTCATCAGATAGTAAAGCTGCCCATCGTTAATAAGTCTTTCCACTTCTTCCTTAAGTTCTGAATGCTGATTTTTGCAGTATGTACATTGAAAATTAGTATATTCTATCATTTTTATTGGGGCATCCGAGTCACCGAAAGCATATCCATTTTCAATTAATTTTTCATTATTTATTTTTGTTGAAGCTACCGAATAATCTGAAGACATTAATAGATTGCCAACTCCTGCTATAAATAAGAGAATTGTAATGAAAATGAGACATGCTATTATCTTTTTATTTTTCATTTGCTTTAGTCATCCTGGATTTAATTATCTGGGAGATAGAAAACAAGAGGATGAAAAACAAGGTTGTGATTCCAAACAGATATAACATTCCCTCTGAGGCTTCCAAATCAAAGCTTGCAGGCTCTTTGGTAATTTCCAATTTATAAAAATCACCTAGACTGAATGATTGAAAAGTAAAAAGAGAATATAGCGTAATAACTGTAAAGAAAATGGCCATTAATATGAGTGAAACTATCACAGCTGAAAATAAAACTTTCGTATACATTTTCATTTCTCTTTCCCCGTTTCGTATAACTAAAATGAGCAGCGCTTTTTTTTGAGTTTAGAAGGAGACAAAGTAATTTTGTTACGCGGTTCAAAAATTTCATTATATAATTTACTTCCGTCATTAAAGAAAGGCAGCAAATTTAACAAATGAATCAAAAAAATGCCAGAACAAATCAAACCCACTAAATGGAAAAAGGGATCGGAAATCAACAAACATGCCCAGGCCTCGACTATTCCGAATCCTCCTGTTATCATTGGTCCGCTGACGGCCACAATAAGCTGTTCATTTACCGCAGGACGAACGATCTTAAAACTCATAAAACCAATCTTTAAAAAACCAATAGATTTTTTTTGTAAGCTGCGCCTCAAAAAGTAAAGATGTGAGGTTTCATGGATACTGATGCTTACCACGATAGCAAAAAATATGCAAAGACTGTAAAAAATCACAGTCAGCGCTTCAGCTTCCTTGCTGACTAAAAATGGAATAGAACTTAACAGCGTGACTATTATCATAAGAGGAAAGAGCTGTGCTGTACATCTTACTAAAACAAACAAAATCATTGCGGGAAACGAAAGGGTTTGGATGTTATATCGTTTAGCAGATGGAATATATTTTCGATTTGATAGAGTCACAAAGTAAGACAAAAGTATATCCTGGAGCTTATTAGCAAAGTTTATAAGATGATGCTGTTCGAGCAGTCTGAACACATTCATTAAGTCTATTTCAATTTGTTTTTTCTTCACATCAGAATAATGATCATGAATTTCCTCAATCAGATCCTCAATTGTCTTCTTTCCATCTATCTTGGAGAGCATATAAAAAGCCATACGGTCAATCTTATGTTGTTTCTCCAAACCTAAATCCTCAATACAATTCTCCTGCAGCACGAC